>JBDLJS010000033.1:0-37939 GCA_039714235.1 Bacteroidota bacterium
TGCAGTAATTCGGTAGCCATAAACGGGTCGTTGCCAAACACATTTCTGCCTGTTGCAAAATTATATTCAGGGTAATGGTGGGTGTCAACACCATTTCGTAACAGCCAGGGATAAATAACCGGCCTTTTTTGGATGTCCCACCTGTGAAACCATTTTTCATTGGCAAAGTCCCAGCCTCCTTCGTTGCCGTGGTCCCAGATTACAACACCCGGATGGTTTTCATCTTTTAAAATGGTTTCTTTTATTAATTTGGGACCAATAATGGTATCGTAACCATCCTGCCAGCCGGTAACTTCGTCGAGGACAAACAGACCAAGCGAGTCGCACAAATCGAGAAAACGTTTGTCAGGTACATAATGCGAGCAACGCACGGCATTCATGTTCATCTCTTTCATTAAGCGAATATCGGTGAGATGGTTTTCTTCACTCAGGCACCGACCGGTTTCGGGCCAGAAAGAGTGCCGGTTTACCCCTTTAAAAACTACTTTTTCACCGTTAATATAAAAACCATCGTGTTTGCGTAATTCCACTGTGCGGAATCCGATTCTTTCTGTTACTTCATGTAAAATTTTATTCCCGTTTTTCAGGGTAATTTTCATATCGTACAAAGTAGGCCACTCCGGATTCCAGGCTTTTACTCCTTCAAATTTACCCGAAACGAATGTTTCTGTCTTTCCTTTTTCAATATCTGATTTAACGATGCTTCCAATTTTATTCCCTTTCAAATCGAACAGATCTACTAAAATTGAATAGTCAGCTTTTGATTCATTCAGTACAATTAGCGTATTAAAAGAACCATCAGCTTTAGCATCTATTGCCGTTCGGCTCATGTGAACCGTGGGCAAAGCCTCGAGGAAAACAGGACGAAAAATTCCACCGAAAATCCAGAAATCGGCCTGTCGTTCTGCCCTGTTAACCGATTCGTTGGCCGAGTGTTTGGCCACATCAACTTCGAGCAGATTGGTTTTACCGTATTTCAGTAATTTTGAAATATCGTACTTGAACCGGTAAAAAGCTCCCTGGTGTATTTCTCCTGCCGACTTACCATTTATTTTTACTTTGGTGTCGGTCATTGAGCCATCGAATACAATATTTACTGTTTTACCTTGCCATGCAGCCGGAACATCAAATTCATATTTATAAAGTCCGTGTTCTTTGCCCAGCTTTTTTTCTTTGCTTTTCCAGTCGTGCCCATAATTGTATGTCCCAAATCCTTCCAGTTCCCAGTTTGATGGTACATCTATGTTTGTCCACTCACCACTATTCATGCCATCGGTACAAAAAAAGTCCCATTCTACGGTATTGGCAGCATCGGTTCCGGAGAGAAAAATAGTTTCAGTTTTTTGCGAATATATGCTGGTTGAAAAGAAGACAGCCAGCACCAGAAAATACAGATTATTCATTTTTTTGGTTTAGATTTTTAAATAATTATCGAAAATACAAATAACTATTTACAACACATTCGGCATTTCCTCCAATTTTTCGGTATTAAACCCGAAAAAAGATGCAACCGGTATTACGTGATTATAAGCGATTATCTCCAAGTCTTATAAGTCTTTGATTATTAAATGTTTGCTATTGACTTTCATCTATTAATAGCTTATCTTTGTTTATAGATACCATTAAATCACTCAAAATCATTGGCGCTTTATGAGAACAGAGAAGTTAAAATCAACAAATTATCTGGGGTGGATTTTGATAATAACAGTACTCATTTTACTGTATTCATCGTACTTTTTATTATACATACCCCAGCAAAAAACCCTAGTACGTGAACGAGGATTCAGGATTTTGGAGGAGTATGCCCAAAATATTCACGAAAAAAAGGATTATTACCAAAATCACTTGAAAAATTATGATGTTTTGTATGCTTTTAAAGATGATACAACAAACTTTTTCAGAGAAATCCAAAAAAAAGATTCATCAAAATATAAGGACAACAAAAAAGAAATTTTAAGGGCACTAAACGGGCTCGAGAAAACAATAAAACTTAGCAACTCATATAAATATGATTCAATAACACGGGAAAATAACCTGAAGAAGATTTCTTACTACGAATCGGGGGCTGGAGGCAAAGTAGTTTTTAATTTAGCACATAACGAGTTTAGTGAAAAACAGGAAATTGAAATTAGTGAAGGTATTACCCTGAAGCCTTTTGATGAAATTAAAAACGATATTGCCTTTATTCCGGTTTCAACATTGATGCAAAACCTTAAATTCGACGGATTATTTGAAAACATAGCATTTTTAGACTCAGAACATGTAATTTATAACACCAACGGAAATGTTGTAAACAGCATCACCAATTTCTCTGTATTGCGCGACTCTATTTTGAAAACACAGGGTGGCTTAATGCAGATTGTTGAAATTCATGGTGCTGAAAATCATGTTATGTTTTTACCTGTTAATTTTCTCGACCAGGAATTTTTCCTTGCCGGTTTTATTTCCGACAGGCAGTTCAGCAAAAAAACCCGGACCATAAACAGCCAGCTACTAACCATTATAACAGGTATTTTATTGCTTATACTTGTCGGGATGCCGGTGTTAAAAATCGTGTTTATTAGCCACAAAGAACGGCTAAATGTACGCGATGTTAACGGTGCTACAATCTCGCTGATTTTCGGATTAAGCATACTTCTGTTACTGTTTATTGGTACAATGAAATATTATGTTGTTGACCGAAATACTGCCAGCCACAGGTTGGAAACCATTTCTGATACGCTTTTACAAAATATTGAGTCAGATTTTGAGGAGTTATACTCGCTGTGCGATACGGTTGCCTCATGTATTAGCATAGAAAATAGCGGATTTTGGAAAGATATCAGCGAATTTATTGACGATGAACATAAAAGCTATATTACCATACCCGATTCTACACTGGATAAAAATGAAACCATTTTTCCGTTTAATGAGATAATATTTATGAATAAATCAGGGACAGCTGTTAAGGCGGTAACGAAAACACCATTTACCAATTTGTATAAGCTCGATTTAAGCAGCCGTAATTATTATCAGAAACTGGACCAGGGGAAAAGCTGGACCTGGAATGAAAACAATTTTAACGGTTATTATATCGAATCCATAAAATCGTACAATACAGGAAATAAGGAAACAGCAATTTCGTTCGGGTTAAACCAGCAACAGAATTTAGGAAAAGAAAAAGCGTTTTATATGGCTATTACCTCTCATATTCCTTCGCTTTACGACCAGATTTTACCCGAGGATGTTGCATTTGTGGTAATCAATCGTGATGGCAAGGTGCTTTTCCATTCAGAAGAGTCGAAAAATCTGCACGAGAATTTTTTAGTTGAAAGCAACAATCATCCACGTATTACAGGTGCAATAAAATACCGAACTACCGAAACCGTAAGAATTAACTACAACGAAAGGACCTGGCTTGCCAGGATTGTGCCAATGCATGAAAAACCTTTCTACCATGTAACACTGCTTAATTTACAGTATACCGACAACAAAAACACACGTATTTACCTTTTTACATTCTACTTTTTGTTTTTCACTTTTATTTGTACCGTTCTGGGTATTCAAATTATTAAGTGGACTGGGCCTGAAAAAAAGTTTATAAAATCAAAAATATGGTCGTTCAACTGGCTGATATTTAGAAACGATAAACACGGGGAATATAAAAAATTATTTTACATACATTTTGCAGTTATTGGTTGTCAGATTTTGAGTTTATTTATTATAAAATCACCTGTTGCCATGCTGGTTTATCAGCTAATTTTTATTGCTTTTGCCAGCTATGCTTCTTTTATTGTATTAAAAGAAAATCCATCGCCTGTTACAAAGAATATTCTGAAAATTGTAATTCTTATATTATTGATTGCATTGGGAAGTTTAAATTTTTCAGGATTACTTACTGTAGGCTTGATTCTGGTAATTTTAATTCTTTTTAATAAAATTGGTTTAGCCGGTTCAAAAAATCAATTCAATAAAATATTTACTATCAAACAAACATACCAGGCATTCATGTTTATCTGGCTGGCCGGTTTAACCATTGTTCCGGTAGTCGGGTATTACCAAAGTATAAAACTCCAGGAAGAAATACTCGCAACAAGGAGTGAGATGGTTTTTGAGGCCACCCAAAACTTAATGTTAAAGAATGAACATGAAGAGGAAGATAATGATAAGTGGTTTCAACGAATCAACGGGAGTAATATTGATTATCTTAAAATAAAAGTTGTTGATAATCAGATAAATTGTGAAGATAAAAAAAGTTATTTGCGTAAAATTTTGGATTATAACAGAGCTGATTTTGTGTATAATATGTTGCCATGTCCACTTACGAAAGATGAATATTTGATGGCCTTATTGAAAAATAAAAATGTGAAATGTGAATGGCAGTTTGCTGATTCGATGTTGAAGTATTTGGAACCTGACTCAAAAGGTATGGTTATGGTTGAGTCGGCCAACCTGAACAGAATGCAAAATAGTCCCGGAGTAATTACTGCCGGAATAAATAATATGGGCTTAAAGTTGATTTTATATTTCATCCTGCCCGTACTTTTGTTAATTATTTTAATCTGGAGTACATTCAGGTACCTCGCTGATTTTGTGTTAACTACTGTTCTTGCAAAATGGGATAAACCGGTAATTCCTTCGCTACGGAAATTAATTGAAAGGAAAAGCGAAAAACGTATTATCCTTATTTCGTTCGACGGATCAAACTATTACCGAATATTTAAAAGACTATTCAAATCGAAGAATATCTTTCCTTACAGAATACACGCAGATGAATTTTTCAAAGAAGAGATAAAATTTGTTGACAGAACAGACCATCCAATATGGATTACGGGGCTGGAGGCATACCTGCTTAATTTTAAAAAAGCAGATGTAATGCTTTCGAGGCTGGCAGAAATAAACCGGCTCGCAAAAGGTCATGTTGTTTTGGAAATGCCCTACGACATTGATTTTATTAAAGAGTATGCTCAGGAATATATTGCCGACTACAAGGTTGAAAAAGAGGAGGAGATTCGTATTAATGATTATATCAGGGGTTTAAGTACCATGCTTAAAGATTATTACCGGTACACCTGTACGATTGAGACACAAAGCCTGAGCACGAATTTAAAAGAGGTACAATCGTTAACTGAAAATATTAACGGAGGAAGTGACGAAGGCAAGGTGCTGGCAAATGCCCATGTATTAAAGTTGCAATACAGGCATATCTGGAATTGTCTGAACCAAATGGAAAAAATGATACTTTTTGATTTGGCTGACGACGGCATGCTAAACTTTAAAAACAAGTTCTTGATTAACCGGCTGGTTATGAAAGGATTGATAAAGGTCGATCCAAAACCTGAGATATTCGATCCCAGCTTTCGGTACTTTTTAAAATATTCAATTCTTCAGGAAGAAACCCAACTACTGGAACGTAATTTAAGTAAGCAAGGGAAATGGAAAAATGCCAAATATATGCTGTTATTATTGCTAATTCCTTTGGCTACTTTTATGTTTATTTCGCAAGGTGCGTCAATCGAAAAGGTAATCGGTATTTTGGCCGGAGTTCTGGCACTGTTTTCGGGTGTTATCCGCATTATGGATAGCAGTTGGTTAAGTACTTTATCGAAAAAATAATACCAGTATTCAATTATTTATTATTGTTGTATTTTTGCGACAGGTCAAAATCTGCCGTCTCAAAACCCTTATTATCAGGCAATTCAATATCAAAACCATCGCAATAATCTATGCCTATTTTCAGGTTCGATGCTTCGAAGTCCATAACATGTCCGGCAAGGTTTTTATCGTTTGAAATGAAATGAAAATGAAACTTTTCGACATTAATTTTGCCGATGTATTCAGGGTACCAAAAACCTACCAGGATTCCGGAAATATTTTCTACGTCAAACAACGGACGGTCGACTAAAGCATCGCTTAATGTTTTTGTGTACGGTTTTTCCTGTCGGTTAGCGCTTGCGTATTTAAGCGTTTTAAAACTGGCTTCAATTTTAAATGCATACCCAATATTTTTTGAAGGCAGATGATTTTCTATTTCTGATTTCAGTTCATTAAAGCTTGATACTGCACCTATTTCCATTTTTTGGTCTTCTTCAAAAAATGTTACAACAGTAAAAGGTACCAGTTCCGAATCATCAGGTACCTGTACTGTGCCATCTGCCAGGCATTGGTAAACAAGTCCGTCTGTCACAATCATTTCACCATTTAAACCGTTGTAGGTCCCCAGGCCTAAATCTCCTTTTTCTTTAACATCTGCAACGGTTAAGTTGCCATCGTAAACTTTGTTAGCAAGAGCAGTCAGAAGGGAATACTGGTATATTTTGTCGGATTTTATATCATTCCCTGTTTCGGTTTTATTCACTTTATTACATCCGGCAATTAAAATAATAGCAACAAAAATTATTAGTTTTGATTTCATATAGTATGCTTATTTATAGGAAGTTCGTTTAAAATTTTAGTATTTATTGTTTCTCTTTTGTTAGGATTGTCTTGTTTTCTGCTTTAATCTTTTACTACCATGCTTCCCCACCAGTTATTTCCTGGATCGAAATCTTCCGACAGGAAATTAAGCCTCTGTTTTTCCAATTGCGGCCAGCGGCGGTTAATGATTTTATCCATGTATGCTTTTTCCTTTTCCGCTGTCCATGTTGGATCTTTAGTTGGGAAACGAGCACCCATTTCATCGAGCATGGCGAATAGTTTTTTGCTCATTTGCTCAACCAACTCCTTGTTATCGGCAGCCACATCATTGGTTTCGCCCAAATCGTTTTTCAGGTTGTACAATTCTTGGCGACCATCTTCGTAATAATGAATGAGTTTCCAGTCTCCTTCACGGATAATTGACGATGGCTCGCCGCCTTGGTTTCCGTAATGCGGGTAATGCCATATTAACGGGCGTTCGGCAAACGTTTCACCTTTCAAAAGAGGAACAAGACTAACTCCATCGTTATGTTCTTCAGGCCTTAAATCTGCCCCGGCCAGTTCGAGCAAAGTGGGGTAGAAATCGGTCCCTGAAACCGGTGTACTACATTTTTGCCCGTTGCCCATTCCCGGAACTTTAATAAAATAAGGCTCACGGATTCCCCCTTCAAACTGGTAGCCTTTCCCGGCACGCAGCGGAAGGTTGGAAGTTGCAAAAGCATCACCTGCAGCTACCCCGCCATTGTCGCCGGTAAATACAATAATCGTATTGTCGTCGAGGCCCATTTCATTTAAAGCATTCAAAACATAACCAACGGCATCGTCCATGGCTTCAACCAGGCCGGCATAAACCGGATTATCCTGCACCTGGCGGATAGGCAGAAAGTGCCCCATTTTAAAACCGGTTTCGGCAATTCCTATCGCTTCGGCTTTGTCGCGGTATTTGGCCCACTTTTCTTTGGTTGTTTGAATTGGGCCATGCACTGCATAAAACGACAGGTAGGCAAAAAATGCTGTGTCTTTATTGTTTTTTATAAAATTGACTGTCTCTTTTGCCAGACGCATGGAAAGGTTTTCACCATCCGGGCCGCTCTCGAGATTTGGGTTTTCCCATGGAGCAAAATATCCGCCTTTAGGACTACCAACATCCCAGCCACCTTTGTTAATATCGAATCCATGGTCTTCGGGCCACGAACCTTTATCGCCAATGTGCCATTTCCCGGCAAAAAAAGTTCTGTAACCTGCCTCTTTCATTGCTTCGGGCATAGTAACGTACTTATGTGGCAAAGTTTGGACATATTCTGGCGGGAGCAGTTGCGTTGCTCTTCCTATTTTGCTCCAGTCTTCTCCTGTTTTTGCTCCAATCCAGTCGGTAATGCCATGGCGTGCCGGAAATTTGCCCGACATGATACTTGCCCTCGATGGACTACAAACCTGGCATGTAGCGTAGCCATCGGTAAAAATCATACCCTCTCGGGCAATACGGTCAACATTGGGTGTTTCGTAATATTTACTTCCCATCACCCCACAATCGGTATAACCATAATCATCTACAAGAATAAAAAGAATGTTGGGCTTTTGTTTTTTTTCTGGTTTGGTTTGACAACTGTTTAAAAGAAAAACGAAACCTGCAAAAATTATATAAATCAATAACTTCATTTTTTAAAATTTTGGATTTTTAAAACTGGAATACTTCTGATTCCGTACGGGCAGAATTCATTAACTCCATTAATTCACTAACTATTTCAGGATGTTTATCAGCCACATTGTTTTCTTCGCCAATATCGTTGGCAAGGTTATACAGTTCGGTTGTTGTCTCTCCCACTTTTTTCACGTTATACCGTACCAGTTTCCAATCGCCTTTGCGTAATGCTTTTCTTCCGCCCCGTTCATGAAATTCCCAGTATAAATATTTATGCTCTTTTTGACCTTTGACCTTTAAAAGTGAAGGTAAAAATGAAATTCCGTCAATATTATCGGGAGCCTTAACTCCGGCGAGTTCGGCAACTGTTGGCATCACATCCCAGAAAGCTGAAATGTGGTTACTTTTTGATCCTGCTTCTATTTTCTCCGGCCACCAGGCAATCATTGGTTCGCGGATTCCACCTTCGTATAAATCGCGTTTGTAACCTTTCAGCGGGCCATTGCTGTTGAAATAATCAGGGTCAGCGCCGCCTTCCAGGTGCGGACCGTTATCGGAAGTGAAAATTACTAATGTATTTTTGTCAAGCCCCAGTTCCTTAAGTTTGGCCAAAACTTCGCCAACCTGTTTATCGAGCAGGGTAACCATTGCCGCAAAAGCTGCGTGGCTTTCTGGTTGTGTCCCGTACGGTCCTTCCCTAAATTTTTTATCGCCTGGTTCAGCACCTTTGTATTCTTTTTCGGGAGGAAATTTTCCATGAAATTCTGCCAGGTTTTCTTCAGGAATCAGCAATTCTGCATGAGGGATTGTACTTGGATAATATAAAAAGAATGGTTTGTCCTTGTTTTTTTTGATGAATTGCAACGCTCTTTCATGAATAAGATGAGGTGCGTAAACTTCAAATTTATCTCCGCTGTTTTCCGTGAGTTCCACCTTTTCGTGGTTGTCCCATAAATGGCCAGGATAATAGTTGTGTGCCAGGCTCTGGCAATTATATCCATAAAACTCATCGAAACCCTGTTTATTGGGATCGCCTTCGGTTTCAATAAATCCAAGGCCCCATTTACCAAATGCACCGGTGGTGTACCCGGCTTCTTTCAGTATCTCAGCCATCGTTAACGCTTCAGCGGGTAGTGGCCACTGACCCTCGGGCTCCCAACCTTTATTTCCGCGAATTGGGGTATGCCCGGTGTGTTGCCCTGTCATTAGCGACGAACGGGACGGAGCACATACCGTTGTTCCGGCGTAGTGTTGGGTAAACAGCATTCCTTCTGTAGCCATTTTATCGAGGTTTGGTGTTTGGAAATGGGTTTGGCCATAGCAGCTTAAATCGCCATAGCCCAAATCATCAGCAAGGATGTAAACGATGTTGGGTTTTGGCTGTTCCTCTACTTCTTTTTGTTTGTTTTGGCACGAAAAAAGAAAAATACTAATTGTAATTAATAAGAATAGTTTTGGTTTCATGATTTAAACAATGATTAATGGTTCGATAAAATGTTAAAATTTTCAGTTATAAAGTATTGTCTGCTAAAATCAATCTCACTAATGAGCAACCCGGTTGTATTTCGTTTTAGTTTTCCGGCAACCACTCCATCGGTGCGGGTTACAAAAGCCGGGGAACTTTGTTGTTTTTTGCAGTGTTACGACATTAACAGTAAAGCCTCCCTACCGGTCATGCCCTTTTTAATGCCAAGTTCGGCTGCTGTGTTGCTAACGGCAATTACACTTGCAGAAAGCATTTCGTCGGGTGTTTTAACACCGGTAACAATGGCACATACATCATCAACTTTGTTTGCAACTTCAATATTTAAATAGCCACAACCTAAAAAACCATTTTCTGCAGTAATGACCAGAACGAATGTATTGTTTGTCGGGATACTGTAAGCTGTAAATTCTCTTCCTTCGAAATTCATCTCATTAAAATTGCTAGTTTCTATTGTATTCGATTGAACTCCCGATGAATTTTAATCATTTTTGTTTGTATAATTTAAATGATTAAAAATTTATGTTCGTTTCATATTAATATTACTTTTTGTTAGTGAAAACGGGCAGGCTAAAATGAAAACTGCTACCTTCTCCTTCAGTACTTTCTACCCAAATTTCACCTCCGTTTTTTTCTACAAATTCCTTGCATAAAATTAAACCCAGGCCGGTTCCTTTTTCATTTTCGGTACCGTCTTTCTGAACAGAATATTCAATTTTAAAAAGTTTATCGACAGTTTCAGGATTTATTCCCACACCATAATCTTTTACCGTGATAATGCAATATTGTTGTTCCTGTTGTGCAAGGATTTCGATTTTATTTCCCGGATAAGAAAATTTGATGGCATTGTTTAATAAATTACGAATAATAAAATTGACCATATTAACATCGGCGTAAACTTTATGGTCGCTTTTATCCGGGAAAGTAATGGTCAAGTCTTTGGCCTTAGCGGTTTCAGAAAAAAATGTTTTGTTCGATTTAAAAAGTTTATTAAGATTGAGGGGCTTCGGTTTATGCTGAATGTTGCCTGTCTGAGATCGGGCCCACTCCAGCAGGTTTTCCAGTAATATGTGCCCTGATTTTGCGGTTTGGAATATTCCTTCAATAAGTTCCTCAAAGTCATCGGTCTCTTTAATATCAGGATTTGATATCATTACATCTGATATTCCGATTAAAGTGTAAAACAGGTTTTTAAGGTCGTGGGCAATAATTGAAAAGAATTTATCCTTGGTTGCATTTAACTCGATTTGTTTTTGTTCGCTTATTTTTAATTCTTCAAAATTATTCTCAAGAAGTATTTTCTGATGGTTTATGGTTTCATAGTTAGATTCCAAAATTCGGCTATACCTTCTTTTAATAAAGTAGAAATAGAGGATGACTGCCAGCATTGCTCCTAATAGTACAGCCCAAAATATGGCGAGATACAAACGTGTACGTACTTTCATTAAAGTATTCTTATTTCTGTGAATATTCAATTCCTGTTCGAGCATCATCCGTTCTCTCTCTTCTTTGGCTGTTTGTTCTTTTTCAAATTCACCTAAATACTCGGCTATCTCATGAGGTTTTATTGTTTCATTAATCACTTTTGCCTGTTGGAGCATTGCATAAGCTTCGTTGTGGCGTCCAAGTCCTGCGTATGCATCTGACTTGTTTATGTATATTTCGTGCAAAGCGTCGTGAGCATCAAGTTTCTTAAACAAAACAATTGCTTCATCCAAATATTTCAGGCATTCGTTATATTTTTTTTGTTTTAGCAGGAGTTCCCCTTTAAGTGTTATATGTTCGGCATACAATCTTGGATAATCAATGTTATCGGTAACTTCTATTGCCATTTGCAGAAATGCTTCTGCTGAATCTAAAGAGCTGGTTTGAACGTAATAATTTGCAAACCTGTGATAGAGAATTGCCTGGTTATAATTATCAATAACATCGGGCATCAATCTTTTGGCTTCGTTCAGATTTTCAAGTGCATCGTCGAAAAGGTGAAGTTTTATATTTATATAACCAACATCGAGAAGTGAAATGGCAATCTTTTCGTTATCGTTCGAATGCATATCCACATCAAGGGCTTTTCTGAAATACTTAAGTGCAGAAGTGTATTCTTTAAGTTCGTCGTAATAACCGGCTATATTACTGTATCCTTCAGCCAATGCAAAAGAATCTTTTAACTCTTCGCCAATCTGAACCGATTTTATGAAATACTCGAGGCTTCTCTTTTGGTCTGTTCCGTATGAGTAAAGTACACCAAGATTATTGTAACATCCTGAGAGGTAACTCGAATCGCGAAGCTCAATAAACAGGTCGATAGATTTTTCCAGGCTGTTAATTGCCTTAATGTAATCTCCTTTAATATCATAATAATAGCTTTGCAGGAAGAAAGCTTTGGCCATCCCATTTTTATACTTAATTTTTTCGGAGAGTTGTAAAGCAATATCGATATAATGGAAAGTACTGTCAAAACTTTCCTGTGATAACAGGTCAGCAATATTAATCAGGTTATCGACAATCTTTTTTTGATCCGTTTCAGTACTGTTCAATTGTTTCAGGGAATCGATTGAATTTTGGTTTTGTCCCCGGGAAACAGAGGTGCAAACCAGTAAAAACAGAAACAGATATAATATTTTATAGTTAGGTTTTTTACCCATAATTTGTGAGTTCGTCTAATCCATAAAAATAATTAATAAACAAACCATTGACAAAAATGTTTGGAACTAACTAAGAAAAATAAATTATATATCCCGAATGAAGCCCAGAGATGCAATTAATTTACCCTAAATTTAAGAGTTCCTTCGAATAATCCTTCAAGTTTAATTTGTTTATAATAATTTCCCCAGTCGAGGCTGTTATAATCCCACAGGTCGTTTATTATTAAAATATTTTCGCCGTCAATTTTATCAAAACGGCAAGCCTGTGTTCCGTTAGAAAAAACATTAACCTGCGAGTTTGCTGTTTTTAAAGAGTAGTTCCAAATATTCTCTTTCAGGCCACGGACAATATTTGTGTAAGGCAATTCCGGCTCGAGGCCAAAATAGTAAAAGCCTTTGGAGTCCATCTCCCAACGGTGCTGTGGTTTTTGCCGGTACACCATTTCAGGTTTTTGTGCAAGCTCAACTTCACCCGACTGGCTGCCCAAATGGCCTTCGGGATAAGCCGTAAAATAGGAGTTCTTTTCCCAGGCAAGCTTGTCGAAATCATCGCTGGTAATAAATTTAATTCCTGCTTCCTGGATATTTTTATCAGCAGAAATCCCTTCAATTTTATAATCTATATTGAATACCCCGTTTTCATCAATTTTTATGGTAAAAGTAGCAGCAGTTTTATCGTAAGCTCCTGTCGATTTTATGGTTGCAATTCCATCAATCACCTTAAAGTTAGAATCTTTAAGCTTCCAGTTTTGGGCATAATTATCCATTTCTATGGTTGAATATTGAATGGCTTTCCCTGGAATTCTTAAATTAATATGAGGGCCTGATTTAATAAGCAGTTCATTGTTTACCATAACATTCTCGAGCAGCCCGGTTGTTTTGTTAACGCTTAGTACAAAATTTTTTCCTGAGATGGCGATTTTGTTTTCAGCTTCCAGTACATTCAGGTTACCCTTTTTGCACACCGGAAGTTCAGCTTCTTTTTCTCCCAGCTGAAGATTATATTCATCAACCAGGAAAGTATCATTCTGATAAAACTGAATATTCAATTTTTCTTCCGGATTCCAGTTTTGGGCCGGGAAAATAAGTTCTCCTTTTTTATGCGGTTCGAGGTTTACATTCGAAAGTGTGCCCGACTTCGTTCCATATTTCCAGTTTATTTTCAGTTCGTTTAAATTGGTATGGTCGAAACGGTTGTGAACCGCAACTTTTAACTCTTTATTTACATTAAAATCGTTGATTTGTTTGGTGTATATTTTTGTTGGCGAATAAGCTTTTTTAGTTCCCCAAAATTCTGGTTTTTTACGGCGCCAGGTGTCAATTATTCCCCATTCACCATAACCAACCATCGGCCCTTCGTAGGTGGCAGGGATTACATTTTTATCGAGAATACCCCACCACTCGTTAAAACCATCCAAATCTTCGGGCAACATAAAGGTTTCGTCAATCATTCCCCAGATTGCTCCACCCAATCCGCCTTCGGTTTCGAAAAGGTAAGTCCACATGCTGTCGAGGCTTTGCCCCCAGAAATTGCGGACATTGGGATCTTCCTTTAATTCAAAATTATTGTAACAGGCTACGTGTGCCCACTCGTCGAAAAGTACTGGCATTTCATCGTAATCGAATCCTTTGGTTTGTTTTCCTATCTGGCTCAAATTACCATGCCAGGCGGGATAATGCATGCTCAATACATCATATAACTGTACACTATCGGGAACATATCCGGGATAGCTAAAAATTACAGGCCGGGTGTTATCATTCTCTTTTACCCAGTTATACGATTCCACAAAATTATCTCCAAAATGGTTCTCGTTCCCAATTGACCAGATGATTACCGAAGGATGGTTACGGTGGTTTTGTACCATCTCCTCCAGTTGCGACAGATATTTTGTGGTAAATTTGGTTTTATTTGCTGTGGCGCCTGTCGAGCGGTAGGCTTGTGTGCGATGCGAGCCTACAAAACAAACGGCTGTTTCATCCTCCACATAAAGCCCGTATTGGTCGCAATAGTTTAAAAATGTTTCCGATGGAGGATAGTGAGAAGTACGGATAAAATTCATGTTCGCCTCTTTAGCCAGCAGAATATCTTTAAGGTCGTATTCAGCTGTTGTCATTCTCCCCAGTTCAGGATGTATATCGTGACGGCAGGCTCCCCTGAGTTTTACAGGGTTGCCATTTACCAGCAGCCTGTTCTTTTCAACCACTACTTCGCGAAAGCCAATTTTTTCTGATGTTTTCAGAATTTCATTTTCGCCGTTAAATAGAGAGGTAACCACAGAATATAAATTCGGATGTTCGGCATCCCATTTTTTCGGATTATTTACAGGAAGAACAAACTGCCCGGTTGCTGAACCTGCCTCTTTTTCAATGGTTTCAACCAACTTGCTTTCGTCATCAAAAAGGTCAACCTTAATTTTTGAAGGAGTATTTTGGCTGAGTTCATAAAAAACTTTTAGCTCGGCATTCTGATAATTCTCGTCTAAATCGGTTTCGAAAAAGAGCTGTTTAAAATTTTGTTGAGGAAGTGCTGTAAGTTCCACATCGCGTAAAATACCTCCAATCTGGTGTTTGGCATAGCCGCTGCCATATGAGATTTCGTCGGTACGGTCGGTAACTTCAACTGTTAGAACTGCATCTTCACCCGCTTTTACAAATTCGGAAATATCGCAACTCCATTTTGTAAATCCGCCAGAGTGGTCGCGGACAAACTGCCCGTTTACCCACACGCGTGCATAACTGTAAACCCCGTAAAAATTCAGATTTATTTGTTTGCCGTTATAATCGGCCGGAACGTTAAAATCGATTTTATAGGCGTAAGGCGTGTCGTGTTTTATGGCAAATCCTTGCATCTGGCATTCGCCGGGAACCTTAATATCGACCCAGTTTTGAAATTCAACGTTGTTTTCCCAGAAATTTTCGGGAGGAGTCATTATAAATTTCCATGTTCCGTTTAACAGGATTTTTGGGTTTTCAACACCGGCAACTTCTACTTTTTTTAAAGTTGTTGATTGATTGCAGCTAAATAAAACTACAGCCAGCAATAAGATAATTTGATACGATTTGGTTTTCATTGATTTATTGTTTTTTACCAGAACACAATATAAATAGCTGAAAATATTACAATTATAATTATTGAGAGCAAATTAAAAACTTTGTCCGTTCTGAAAATTTCCCGGGAGATTTCCAACCCTTTGCTTTCTTTTTTATCCAGGAGTGAGATAATTATGATTACCAAAGAAATCAGCAAAAACGAAACCATCATCTGGTCAAGGAAAGGCATTCCTGGAACTAAAAATTTAATGGCTGCCGAAACCGGAATCGACAGAATAGTTCCCCAAAGCGCGGCGGTTGATGTTGCCCGTTTCCAGAACAATCCGAGCACAAAAATGGCGGTTACTCCAGGGCTAATCATCCCGGTATATTCCTGTATAAACTGGAACGCCTGGTCGATACTTCCCAGCAAAGGTGCAACAACCACAGCAATTGCCATTGCAATTACGCCCGAAATACGTCCTACGGCTACCAAACGTTTTTCCGAAGCTTTTTTATTGATGTATGGCTTGTACAAATCCATGGTGAAAATGGTGGAAGTACTGTTTATAATGGCGCTGAATGAGGAAACAATGGCGGCAATTAAGGCAGCAAAAATTAGCCCTTTTATCCCGGCCGGAACGATATTTTCCAGTATCCACGGGTAAGCCTCATCGGGTTTTGCAATGTCGGCAGAAAGGGCAAATGCGACAATGCCGGGAATTACAACAACAAAGGGTAAAATCAGTTTCAGGTAACCGGCAAATACCATCCCCTTTTGGGCTTCCTGTAAACTTTTTGCGCCAAATGCTTTTTGAATAATGTATTGGTTGGCGCCAAAATAGTAAATGCCCGCAATCCAGATTCCTCCAAAAATGGCACGGATACCTGGCAGATAAAAATAGTTTGGGTCAGACTTCTTAATAATCATATGGAACTTATCGGGAATTTCAGCAAACATAGTTTCAAATCCATTGATTATCCCTGTGTTTCCACCAACATGGTTAACCGCAAACCAGGTTGTAACTAATCCGCCAACCAACAAAAAGAAAACCTGGATAATATCGGTGCTTGCAATGGCTTTCAACCCGTTTACAATGGTGTAAAGCAGCGAAAAAACCGCCAGCCCGATAATTCCGTAAACCAGTTTTATTCCGAAAATAGCTTTTAAAGTGAGGGCTCCCAGGTACAATATTGAAGTGAGGTTGACAAATACAAACAGGCTAAGCCAAAAAATGGCGAGAATGGTTTTAATGCGGTTATCGTAGCGGAGTGCCAGAAATTGCGGCATGGTAAATATTTTCTTTTCCACAAAAACCGGAAGGAAATATTTGGCTACCACAATCAAAATAAGGGCGGCAATCCATTCGTAAGTTGCAATTCCCAGGCCGATGGCAAACCCGGAGCCCGACATACCGATAAACTGCTCAGCCGAAATATTTGCAGCAATAATCGAACTTCCAACCAAAAACCAGGGTAACGATTTATTGGCAAAAAAGTAGTCGGCGCTATTTCGTTCTTTTCCTTTTGAACGAGCGAGCCAATTGCCAACAGCAATTATTAGAATTCCATAAACAACAAAAATAATAACATCAAGATTCCCCATTATTTCCGGTTTTTCTCAAACGTTTTTACCCCGTCGATTATTGCAGTGAGGTTTTCCCACGGCACTTCGGGTTCCACCATGTGGGTGGGGCCGATTACCAAACCGCCTTTTTCGCCACATTTGTTCAGGCGCGAAAGTGTTGTTTCGTAAACCTGCTCTTTTGTCCCGAAAGGTAATAATTCCTGTGTTCCCAACGTGCCCCAAAACGATATCCTGTCGCCATATTTATCGTGAACCTCATCAAAGCTCATACACTCAGGCTGTACCGGGTTAAGAATGTCAACGCCTATCTCAATCAGCTGGTCGATAAAAGGTTCTACATAACCACACGAATGATAAAATATCATTACATCAGGATTTATCCGGCGTGCCGATTCGATTACCTTTGCCAGCCTTGGTTTTAACCATGTTTCCCACAATTCAACGTCAATAAGGATGGAAGTCTGGGCGCCAATATCGTCGCCAAGCGATAGAATGTCAACACCTGCTTTTGTATAAGCTTCAGCCTTGGCAATGGCAAAATCGGTAATTTTATCGAGCAGAGCAGTTGCCCTTTCGTCGCCCATCATCATGTCAATCATCAGCTCTTCCATCGATCGCAGGTACCACGAAGCTTCAAAAACAGTCATCTGCATAAAAGCCAGTGATGCCAGCCCCTGCGCCTGTAAGCCATTTACTTTTTTTGTCATTTTTGCCAGTGCATCGTCAGGAACGGTAGGGTATGGATAATCGAGAATTTCATTCAAATTGGCACCTTTTAGCGGGTGGTGCATACGTGTCATGTGGAATGCCGCTGCCGAACCTTTCGAGTGCCCTATGCCATATTCGTCGAAAACAGTACTGTCGGGCAGTTCTTCACGCTTGAAAAGATCGGGGCCATGGGTGTAGTTACGTGTCACTTCCATCTCAAACGGACGGTGGCTCATGCCAAAATAACTTTCGTAATCTCTGTGGCCAAAACGCTTTTCAAAATCGTCGATTTGCGAATCGCAAAATACGTAATCAACAGGTACACTTTCGAATCCTTTACGACGAAGTGCTTTTAAAAGATTTTCTCTTGGTGTCATTGAATTTGATTTTTGCTCAAAATTAATGTGTTAGGCTCCAATGGAATTATCTTTTTAAAGCAGCGTTAAATAAAAAGTTATACAAATCGGAACTAAATCTCTTGACTTTCAAAAAGAATCTTCCGGTAAGTTTGTGGCGAAAATCCATATTTTCCTTTAAACATTCTTGAAAAATACTGGGGTGTTGAATAACCTACACTATATGCAATCTCCTTAACCGGAATGCTCCTGTTGGCAAGCAATTCAACCGATTTATTAATTCTTACGTTGTTACAATATTCCTGCGGGGATGATTCGAGGTGGGTGGTAAAAAGTTTTCTTAAATACCGTTCAGAAATGTTACACTCTTTTGCCAGGTCAGAAATCTTTACTCCTGTGCTATAGTTACTGTGGATTCTGTTCATGGCGGTTTGCAGACATTCATTTTCCTGTTTGTCAATTATTTCATGCTGCCTGTGTATATACCTCGATACCAAGATTGTCAATTCAGAAAAATAGAGCGTGGTTAGCGACACGTAATTATTGCGTTTTAATTTGTTCTCCCTGATAATACGTTCCATGCAATTCCCGATTTCAGGATTGTTGGGAATTTTTATGTAGTTGTTTGAACCTGACTGGTTAAACAGCGAGTACAAATTAGTATCAGGTAAATCATGATAACCGGTTAAACCGGATTCTTCGATTTGAAATTCGAGTTGGGCTATTTTTATACCGGTTTTCGAATCGACATAAAAGTCGTGTTTTGATCCGGGAAAAATGAGGATGCTGTTATTCTGATTTAGTTTAACCAGTTTGTTGTCGAACATCATTACACAGCTTCCCTGCAAAATATAGTTGAGTTCGATGCGCTTGTGGCTGTGCATTTTAAAATGGTAGTTTGATTTAAAAGAGATAATACGGAATACCTCGATAGAAATTTTTTTTTCTGACTTAATTCGTTTCATAACTCTCTCTTCAAATCGGTTTCCCACTCTAAAATTATTTGGAAAGTTATAAAAAAGAGAAGATACAGATTAGTTTTACAGTTTAGATTTTTATAGGATTTTAAAAAAGAATTTACTTTTTATACCTTGTAACCACTAAATTTGATGTTTAACGAATTAAACTACTTATGCTTAAACGGATTTTAGGATTAATTTTCATTATAGCTCTGCTCTGGTCATGTTCCTCAAATACTTCACAAAAAAAATCAAAAAAGAAAGAAAAACCGGAGTATAACGAGGTAGTTGTTAACCACGATTTGGAAGATATTAAAAAGGAGGGAGTATTGAATGTGCTTACCACGTATAGTAGCACAAGCTACTTCTTGTATAAAGGGCAACCCATGGGTTACGAGTACGAATTGTTAAAGCGGTTTGCCGAGCACCTGGGTGTGGAATTGAAGTTGGTGATTTCGAATAATATCGACTCAATGTACAGGGAATTAACCACCGGAGAAGTTGATTTAATTGCCCACGGATTAACCATTACCAGTAAACGAAAAGAATTGGTGCATTTTTCCGAACACCTCTATTTAACGCATCAGGTTTTGGTGCAGAAAAAACCCGACAACTGGCGCAATATGAAATGGAGCGAGTTGCAGAGATCTCTGGTGCACGATGTAATCGATTTAATTGGTGATACTGTTTCGGTGCGCGACCACTCTTCGTATATTAACCGGCTTTCCAACCTTTCTGATGAAATTGGTGGGAAAATACATATTGATACGCTACCCCGCGATCTTTCGACAGATAGAGTAATTGAAATGGTTGCCAGTGGAAAGGTAAAATATACTGTGGCCGATAATAACATTGCCAGTATAAATGCGTCGTATTACCCTGGTTTAAATATTGATGTACCGGTAAGTTTTTCACAAAGAATATCGTGGGCTTTACGTCCCAATTCTACTGAGTTGGAGAATGCTTTAAATGACTGGATTCGAAAGATGAAAAAGGAGACGGTGTATTATGTGATTTATAATAAATACTTTAAGAACGCAAAGAATTTTAGGCGTCGTGAGAGAAGTGAATTTTATAGTCTGAACAATAATAAAATAAGTCAGTACGATGAGCTAATTAAAACTTATGCAAAACCACTTGGGTGGGACTGGCGGTTACTGGCCTCGCAGGTTTACCAGGAGTCGCATTTTAATCCGAGTTCTTCATCGTGGGCAGGAGCAAACGGTTTGTTGCAGTTAATGCCAAAAACAGCTGAAAGTTTGGGAGTGACTGATACTTCTGACCCGGAACAAAGTATGATGGGTGGAACTAAATTTTTAAGAATATTGTGGAACAGATTTGAAGATATTCCCGACTCGGTACAGCGAATAAAATTCTGTATGGCATCGTACAATTGTGGTTACAGCCACGTAAAAGACGCTCAGTACCTTGCTGAGACAGAAGGATTTAAAAGCGATGTGTGGGATGGTAATGTTGAGGAAATGATTTTAAAACTTAGTTATCGGGAAAACTATACCAAGTCGGGAATTAAGTATGGTTATGTGCGGGGTATTGAACCTTTTACATACATTAGGCAGATATTCACACGCTACGACCATTACAGGCAGTATATAAAGTGAGAATACATAAAAAACCGCTCCGGCAACTGACGGAACGGTTTTATATCTTGTTTAAAACAAATTTTTACTGAACATCAATGGCATTTAAATCTTCAAATGCCTGCTTTAAACGTGCTACCATAGAAGTTTCGCCTTCGCGTACCCATTTACGTGGGTCGTAGAATTTTTTGTTTGGCTTATCATCTCCTTCAGGATTACCAATTTGTCCCTGCAGGTAGTCGTGGTTTTTAGCTTCAAATTCGCGAACTCCATCCCAGTATGCCCACTGTGTATCTGTATCGATATTCATTTTAATTACACCGTAACCGATGGCTTCTTCAATTTCTTCAGGAGCAGAACCTGAACCGCCGTGGAAAACAAAGTTTACCGGTTTTGATTCGGTATTGTGTTTTTCTTCGATGTATTTTTGTGAGTTATCAAGGATTTTCGGAGTAAGTTTTACGTTACCCGGTTTGTAAACACCGTGTACATTACCAAACGATGCAGCAATAGTAAAATTAGGAGAAACTTTGCTCAACTCTTCGTAAGCATAACATACTTCTTCAGGCTGAGTGTAAAGTTTAGAGGCATCAACATCGGTGTTGTCAACACCATCCTCTTCACCACCGGTAATTCCCAGTTCAATCTCCAGGGTCATACCCATTTTTGCCATTCTTTCCAGGTATTTTTTGCTGATTTCAATGTTTTCTTCAATCGGTTCTTCCGAGAGGTCTAACATGTGTGAACTGAAAAGTGGTTTGCCGGTTTCTTCGAAATTCTTTTCGCTGGCATCCAGCAGTCCATCAATCCATGGCAGCAATTTTTTTGCAGCGTGGTCGGTATGCAGAATTACACGTACACCGTAAGCCTCGGCTAAAGTGTTAATGTGTTTAGCGCCTGCAACTGCACCAAGCACAGCAGCGTCCTGTCCTTCCATTTTTAAACCTTTACCAGCGTTAAAAGCAGCTCCACCATTCGAGAATTGAATGATAACAGGAGCATTGGCAACTTTTGCTGCTTCCATTACTGCGTTAATCGATGAAGAACTTACTACGTTTACTGCTGGAAGAGCAAATTTGTTCTCTTTAGCAACTTCGAAAATAAATTGTACGTCAGAGCCGGTTACTACACCTGCTTTAACATTGTCAGCTATTTTTCCCATAATATGATAATTTATATGATTTTATTTTTTGACTCACATTTGAGTATCATGCAAAATTAAGATTTCAGAGATTGGAAAGCAAGATTGCCCTGTTAACGAAGATTAAATTCTTTATTATTTAATATATGATTCCAAAAACAAATGGCACCCACCGGGCGGCGGATGCCATTTAAAAACCAAAAATCAACCTTGAAAACCTCAAGGATTTTCATTTAACCTTACTTAATAACCAACTTATTGGCGTATTTGTTTTCTAATTCTACAAAAAAAATTAATGCACCGTTTAAATCCACTCTTCAACCAGCACTTCGCCTTTTATTCCAATCATAACTTCCTTAACCGGTACCTTACGCGATGCCATTTGTATAGCCATTTTTACCATTTGCGATAAACCGCTGCAACAGGGTACCTCCATTATTACCACAGTAATTGTATTTACCCTCGATTCATCTATCAACCTTACAAGCTTTTGCACATAAATATCAGTGCCCTGATCGAGTTTTGGGCAGGCAATCACTGCTTTTCTACCTTTAATAAAATCGTTATGAAAATTTCCATAGGCAAATCCGGCGCAATCGGCGGCAACTAAAAGATCGGCACCATGAAAATAAGATGCTGCCGGATTAATAAGATGCATTTGCACAGGCCACTGCGTTAATGCAGATGGCACATCGCCAGCCGGAACAGCCATTTTAAAGCCACCAGTATCGAACGATTGAGGAGCGGAACCAGCACAGCCGCAGGCAGATGCCACAGGCTGTGTTTCCTGTTCTTTTTCACTATGTAAAAGTTCGTGCACTTCTTTAATTTCGAAAGGCATATCTTCCCTGTTGGCCTTAATATAAGTAAGTGCCTGGTTCAGATATCCGGTTTCGTCGTGCTCCTGTAAATGTTTCAGGTGGGCAAATACTGTTGCTTTTCCGCTTTTAATCATCTGGGCAATTACAACCTCCTCATCGTACTCCTCTGCTTCACGTTTTTCTATGGTAATGGCACCCTGCGGACAATGACCAATACAGGCACCCAGTCCGTCGCACATTAATTCGCTGATTAAACGTGCTTTCCCTTCAATAATCTGTAAAGCTCCTTCATGACAGTTGGGCACACAATCGCCACAGCCGTCACATAACTCCTCATCAATTTTTACAATTTCCCTTATCATTATTTATCTTTTTATGAAACAAAATTAGAGATTTGGCGTTACCTGATTTGTACCAATTGTTACAAAATGATAAATTTTGAATTATTAACACAATGCCCTGTTTTTGATGGGATTCCAGAAGACGAGGCTGAGAAGCTGCTCAGTATAATTCATTTTCAAATAAAAAAGTTTGAAGCAGATGAGATTGTAGTTTATGCAGGACAACAGGTTAATAACCTGCTGATTGTTCTATCAGGAAGCGTTAAAGGAGAAATGATAGATTACACAGGTAAAACCATAAAAATTGAAGATATTGAGGCACCAAAACCTCTGGCGACGGCATTTTTATTTGGGAAAGAGAATAAATTCCCGGTTACGGTTACCGCCAATATGAAATCACAGATTCTGGTAATTCCGGTTGTAGAATTTCTGAAATTACTGCAGCTAAATACGCAGTTTTTGAAAAATTACCTGAACAGCATTTCTTCGCGTGCACAGTTTCTGTCGCAAAAATTACATTTCTTAAGCTTTAAAACTATAAAAGAAAAAGTTGCGCATTACCTGCTACAAAAAGTTGACGACAAATTTCATTCTTTCGAAATTAAAAACACCCAACAACAGCTGGCAGATTTGTTTGGAGTAACTCGTCCTTCTCTGGCACGGGTACTTAGTGAAATGCAAAGGGAGGGCCTGATTAAAATTGAAAAGAAAACAGTTACTTTGCTCAATAAAAAAGGATTAAACGAATTGTTGAGAAATGGAGGATAATGGTTTAATAAGATTTAACATATTTGAATCATACAGCAACCTGCTCGTTTTTACAACCACCAAACAAACATTTGGTTTCGTTAATCCACGATTTACAGGCACTTCAGAATTAAACATCCAGAATTACAGGGAATTGCTTGCCAAAGCTTTGGGATTAAAAACAATCCAATTTGTATTTCCACAACAAACGCATACAAATTGTGTAGCCGAAATAAAGGGAATACAAAATTCCGAAATCTCCGAAACCGATGCTTTGGTAACTAATAAATCAGAAATTTGCCTTTGTGTACAAACGGCAGATTGTGTGCCGATTTTACTTTTCGATCCGGTAAAAAGAGTTATTTCAGCTATTCATGCTGGCTGGCGAGGAACTGTCTCAAAAATTGTCGAAGGGGCTGTAAATAAAATGATTTCGACTTACGGATGTAAAGCAGAAAACATTTTGACCGCAATAGGCCCTTCAATAAGTCCTGAAATTTATGAAGTTGGCAATGAGGTTATTAACGCGGTTAAAGAATCGGTTCCTGAATTTGAACAAACCATTCAGAAAAACAACCGGGGCAAATTTTATTTTAACCTCTGGGAAGCCAACAGGCAAATTTTAATGGCAGCCGGAGTACGTTCGAAAAATATAGAAATCCATGGTGAATGTTCGTATAAAAACAGTAACAAATATTTTTCGGCCCGACGTGATGGAATCGAAACCGGAAGGATGGTTTCGGGAATTATGATAAAGTCATAATAATCTTTAAATTAGAATACAATCGTAGCAGTTTTAAGCAAAACCGTTATCTTCGCAACTTAAATATTTTTTGATATCATTTCGTTCTGAAAACATGTAAAAATGAAGCAATACAAACTGTTTAATATCGTATTTGGCTGGGTAGGTTTTTTAATAGCAGCCGTTGTTTATTTATTAACCATAGAGCCAACCGTAAGCTTTTGGGATTGCGGCGAATTTATTACAACCGCGTATAAATTTGAAGTTGGCCATCCCCCCGGGGCTCCTTTTTTTATGATTGTAGGGAGGGTATTTACCCTGTTTGGCGCAGGCCCCGAGAGTGCGGCAAAAATGATTAATGCATTATCGGCACTATCGAGCGCATTTACAATTATGTTCCTGTTCTGGACCATTACCCACCTGGCAAAGAAATTAATTGTTAAAACCAACGAAATAACTTTAGGTCAAACCATTTCAATTGTTGCCAGTGGTTTGGTTGGTGCTTTGGCTTATACATTTTCCGACACATTCTGGTTTTCGGCTGTCGAAGGAGAGGTTTATGCTACCTCATCGTTGTTTACGGCACTAATTTTCTGGGCTATTTTAAAATGGGAAAATGTTGCCGACGAACCTTTTGCTGATCGATGGTTGATTTTTATTGCTTATATAATCGGGCTATCCATTGGGGTTCACTTGCTTAACTTACTGGCAATCCCTGCCATAGTTTTCGTTTATTATTTCAGAAAATATGAAGTAACCCGGAAAGGAATTATCTGGGCGCTGGTAGCTTCGGTGGTATTGCTGGGCGTAATTATGTATGGCATTATTCCGGGGGCCGTTGCCATTGCGTCGTGGTTCGAATTACTGTTTGTAAATAGTTTTGGTTTACCATTCCACTCGGGTGTAATATTTTATTCGGCAGCATTGGTTGCAGCTTTGGCATTAGGAATTATTTATACACACAAAAAACAGAAAGTAGTTTGGAATACAGTTATTTTAGGTATCACTGTTATTTTAATTGGTTACTCATCTTTTGCTCTAATTATAATTCGTTCGGCTGCAAAGCCGCCAATGGATCAGAACAGTCCGAACAATACTTTTTCGCTGTTAAGCTACCTGAACCGTGAGCAATATGGCGAGCGTCCTTTGTTTTATGGCCCTTATTATAATTCGCCATTAAAAGTGGGAGACCGATTTACCGAAGGCAAACCAATTTATTCTCAGATTGAAGGGAAATATGATGTTACCCATCACCGGTTTCATCCGAATTACGACGATAAGTTTAAAGCATTTTTCCCTCGTATGTGGAGCAGTATGGAACCATCGCATGCTGATGATTATTCAGAATGGGGAAAAATAAAGGGAAGGAGAATACAGCACAGAAACGAAAGGGGTGAAACCGAGACAATTATTAAGCCTACTTTTGCAGAAAATATGCACTTTTTCTTTAGCTATCATGTTAATTATATGTACTGGCGTTATTTTATGTGGAATTTTGTAGGCCGGCAAAACGACATTCAGGGTCATGGAAGTATTTTACACGGTAACTGGTTAAGCGGAATTAAATTTATCGACGAGGCCCGGCTGGGCGACCAGGATAATTTACCAGCAAAGTTTGCCAACAATAATGCTCGAAATACCTATTATTTCCTCCCGCTGATTCTTGGCCTCCTGGGACTTTTCTTCCAGTATAATAGAGGGAAAGAAGGGAAAAAAAGTTTGTGGGTTGTGTTCCTGCTTTTCATATTAACCGGGCTGGCAATTGTTGTTTATCTGAACCAGTATCCGCATCAACCCCGCGAAAGGGATTACGCTTATGCAGGGTCGTTTTACGCATTTGCAATCTGGATTGGCCTTGGTGTTTTGGCAATTTCCGAAGCTCTGAAAAAGTATATTCCTGAAACCGTAGCCGCGGGCTTAACCGGGTTGGTTGCATTTGTTTTGGTTCCTGGAATTATGGCTGCCCAAAACTGGGACGACCACGACCGGTCGGGAAGATACACCGCCCGCGATTTTGGTGCTAACTACTTGAAAACCTGCCAGCCAAACGGGATAATTTTTACCAATGGCGATAACGACACATTCCCGTTGTGGTATAACCAGGAGGTGGAAGGTGTGCGTACCGATATAAGAGTGTGTAACTTAAGTTACTTGCAAACCGATTGGTATATTAACCAGATGCGTAGAAAAGCCTACGATTCGGAGCCGGTTCCATATACCATGACACCTGAGAAATACCGGATGGGAACACGCGATGCGGTCTATCTGTTGGATAATCCGAGGATTCAACGCAACCACGTTGGATTAAAAGAGGCAATCGATTTTATTGCTGACGATAATCCGGCAACTAAATTACAACAGGCCGACAATGCAGCGTACATTCCTAAAAAGGTTATCAAATTTAAAATTGACAAAGAGGCTGTAAAAAGAAATAATGTTGTTGCTCCAAAAGACTATGATAAAATTGTAGATGAGATAACTATCGATTTATCAGGAAAAAGCCATCTGTCGAAAGATGAAATGATGATTCTGGATTTACTGGCAACCAATAACTGGGAGCGGCCAATTTACTGGGCAATTACCGTGGGAAGAAGCAAATACATGAATTTGAACGACTATTTTCAGGTTGAAGGTTTTGCATACCGCCTGGTACCAATTAAATCAGAAAGTTCGCCACAGCA
Source organism: Bacteroidota bacterium (assembly GCA_039714235.1). GTDB lineage: Bacteria > Bacteroidota > Bacteroidia > Bacteroidales > Prolixibacteraceae > Draconibacterium. The sequence goes on from JBDLJS010000033.1 coordinate 26,879, forward strand.
ACTGCAATTCGGAAGGGTTGAAACTTCGTTAATGTACGATAACCTGATGAATAAATTCGAGTGGGGGGAAATGAATAATCCGGATATCTACGTCGATGAAAATAATACAAGGATGATGACCAATATTCGCAACAGTTTTAACAGGCTTGCTGGTGCACTTATCGAAGAGGGGAAAGAAGATTCTGCACTTGCGGTAATCGACAGATGCAACGAAATTATTCCGAACGAAATCATTCCTTACGAATACTTTGCAATGGATTTGGCTGAAAGTTATATAAAAGCCGGTGCCGCAGATAAAGGAATTGCAATGATAGAAAAAGCGTTCGTTGCAATTGACGACGAACTGAACTACTATTTTTCGCTGGATACAAAACACAGGTTTACCAAAAGTGTGAACGAAGAAATTCAACGAAATATGTTTTATATGCAAAAAATGGCAAGAGCTGCACGTACCTCAGGGAACACCGAGCTTTCGACAAAAATTGACGAAACGCTGCAGGCTCATTTTGCCAGTTTTAGCAACAGCTGATTTTATATCTGAAACTATTACCATTTAACAAAACTTATATGAACATTTTATTAATCGGCTCAGGGGGTAGAGAACACGCATTAGGATGGAAGATTAAACAAAGCAGTAGGGTAGAAAACCTCTTTTTTGCCCCGGGAAATGCCGGGACTTCAGAAATTGGAACAAATCTAGAAGCTGGTGTGTCCGACTTCGGCAAGATAAAAGCGCTGGTTCTTGATAATAATATTAATTTATTGCTGGTTGGTCCTGAAGTTCCATTGGTGGAAGGATTGCACGATTTTTTTGCTGCCGATGCAGATTTAAAGTCGGTAATGGTGGTTGGCCCCAAAAAAGCCGGGGCAATGTTAGAAGGAAGTAAAGACTTTGCCAAAGATTTTATGGCCCGTCATAATATTCCTACAGCCAAATATTTTACAGTTACTTCCGAAAATGTTGATGACGGGCTGGCATTTTTAAAAACCATGAATGCGCCTTATGTTTTAAAGGCCGACGGGCTGGCAGCCGGTAAAGGTGTTCTTATTATCGAAGCGTTGGAAGAAGCTGAAAATTCGCTGAAAGAGATGTTGGCCGGTCAGTTTGGCGATGCAAGCAGTAAAGTGGTAATTGAAGAGTTTTTAAGTGGTGTTGAGGTTTCGGTTTTTGCAATTACCGACGGAAAAGATTACAAAATTTTACCCGAGGCAAAAGATTACAAGCGTATTGGCGAAGGCGATACTGGCCTGAATACCGGGGGGATGGGCGCTATTACTCCGGTTCCGTTTGCCAATGCAGAGTTTATGGGCAAAGTTGAAAAACAAATTATTCAGCCAACAATAAATGGACTGCAAAAAGAGAATATTGAGTATAACGGTTTTATCTTTTTCGGATTGATTAATGTAGGCGGAAATCCTTATGTAATTGAATACAATGTACGCATGGGCGATCCGGAAACAGAAGCTGTCGTGTTAAGGGTGAAATCAGATTTTGTCGATTTACTTGAAGGAGCAGCAACCGGAACCCTTGGCGAAAAAGAGATTGAAATTGACGACCGAACAGCAGTGACTCTGATGTTGGTTTCTGGGGGATATCCGGGCAGTTACGAAAAAGGGATAGCAATTACCGGCTTAGACGAAGTTAATAACAGCATTGTGTTTCATGCAGGAACAAAAACCGATGGAGAGAATGTTGTTACTGCCGGTGGAAGAGTAATTTCGGTTAGTTCATACGGAACTAATATTCAGGATGCACTGGCTACATCGTATAAAAATGCTGAAGTAATTCAATTCGATAAAAAATATTACCGTAAAGATTTAGGTTTCGACCTGTAAGAGCCTGTTTAAATTTTATTTTTTGGAGATATTATGAAGAATTTTTTACTAATTCAAGGCGGAATTGACGCGAATAGCCATAGTTATTTAAGGAAATTTCAACGCAGAAGTAGTGAAAAAGACGAATTATAGAATAAATGGATAAATTTTAAACAGGCTCTATATAATGATTTTACAAAGATTAAAATCGAACGATTCTTTTAACCTGCTGATTTTTCCCGTTATTGCACTGGCATTTTGGCTGAAAGATTTGCTGGAGCCTTACCTTTATTCCTATTTTTCCGGAGAAACCGAAAATATCTTTTATACCCCGTTATTCAGGTTAGTGGGCGAGCAACCATTCTGGCATGTTTTGGTTTCGCTCGTAATGGTAATTATACTTGGTTTTGTGATGCAATTGGTTAACGATCGTTATCTGTTTATCCGCATCAGGACGAAACTGCCTGCTATACTTTTTGTTATTATTATTGCCGGATTTACAAAAATTCATACACTTCATCCGGTATATTTTGCAGCCCTGTTTCTACTTTTTTCAATCTTTCGCTTCTTCAGTATTTTCGAAAAATCTAAACCATATTCGGCGGTTTTCGATACCGGGCTTTTACTGGCTGTTGGTTCGCTATTTTATTTTAACCTGATAATATTCCTCCCTGCATTTTTGCTAAGTATTATTATTTTAACCAGGGAAATCAGCTGGCGCGAATATGTAATTATGATACTCGGATTTCTATTTCCGTTTGTATTTGTTTTCAGCTACTTCTTTTATGTCGGAGAATTCACCGAAAAAATTGATATATTTTTAGAGAACATATTAACCCCGGTAAGTCATTTCCGTACAAATTACGCGCTTCACGGGTATTTAACAGTCCTTATTCTGCTTACTTTATTCGGAAGCATTACATTACTTCAACAATACGATACTAAAAAAGTAAGCTCGCGTAAATATTTCAGTGTATTCTTTCTAATCTTCATTTTTTCCCTGATTAGTTTTGCATTTATTCCTGCAACTTCGCAGGAAATGTTAGTGATTAACGCTATTCCGGTAACTTACCTGGTGTCCAATATTTTTGTCTTTATGAAAAGCCGTTTTTGGAGCGAACTCTTATTTTCGTTACTGCTTGCAATTGTTATAATTATGCAATTTTTCGGGTGATGGAAAAACACAAACCAACACTTGCAGTTTACGGTATCCAGGATCGGTTCGACTACGAACATCCGTTTTATGTGCACGACCATAATCTTGCTATTATGAATGGAGGCAGGGTTGAGCAGTTTCTGCAGCAGGAGCGAATCTCAAGACGAAAGAGAGACAACACTCTGCATATTCAGTTAAAAGAAATTTTAAAGGAGAAGAGACTATTAAACAGGGATTTCGATTTGGTTTTTGTTGACAATGTGGTGGGAAGAACATTTTTAACCTCTACCGGAGAAACAAGATTTGAAGCTCCATTAAACAATACTCTCTCAACCGACTTGGAGCAAGGGAAATGCTGGTGGTTTGGAGAAGAAAAATTGGCGTATGTGCTGAATCACGAACTGGCACACATATTTTCGTGTTTACCTTTTTTCGGTAATTTCATGAAGAACAGTCTCTTGGTTCATTTCGACGGCGGGGCCAGTTTAAGCAATTTTTCGGCAGCTACCTTTAAAAATGGTAAGTTGGAGTGGGTGGAATACAACTGGGATTTAAGACCATATTCAACTATTTATAATGCCAATTCACTTGTGTTTGCCATAATCGGGGCTAAACTGGCCGAACAAAATGCAGTACCCGGTAAGTTTATGGGATTTGCCGGGCTGGGAACTTATCGTCCTGAACTGAAAGAGTGGCTGGAGAAAAATAATTTATTTCAGGATATCTGGGGGCAGACATCGGTATTTTTTGAACGTGCAGCAAAAGACTGGGGAGTAAAACTTAAATCGTTTAATCAGAAAGATCCTTTTATACAGGATGTGGCAGCCACGTTGCAGCAAATATTTGTTAAACAGATATTGAATAAACTAACCAAATTGAAGGTAGAAACCGGAACCGAAAACCTGTATTACACCGGAGGATCGGCTTTGAATATTGTTGCAAACACTCAGATTATTAACCAAAATATTTTTAAGGAAGTTTTTATTCCGCCATGCACCGAAGATTCGGGGCTGGCACTGGGTGCCGCAGCATTTATCGAATGGAAAAAACACGGCAGGGTAGAGCCGCAAAGTGCTTATCTGAACAATTGGGGCATTGAAGATTACCGGGTTTCGTATAGTCAAAACACAGTTGCTGCTGTCGCTGAAAAACTGGTTCAGAAAAAGATAATTGGCCTTTGCAATGGTTTTGGTGAGGCCGGCCCCAGGGCACTGGGAAACAGGAGTATCCTGGCTTTGGCAGATTCAAAAAGCCTGGCGAAAAAGTTGAGCATGGACAAAAAGGGCAGGGAGTGGTACCGCCCCTTGGGGCCGATCGCTTTGGAGAAAAATACAAGGTATTTCACCGGCCTTAAAACCATTCATCCACTTTCGAAATATATGTTACTGGATTTTAAAGTATTGTCTGAGAAACAATCCGAATTGGCCGGTGCAACCCATGCAGACGGAACAGCACGCTTTCAAACCCTTTTTTCGCGCGATGACAATCAGTTCATGTACGATTTGCTCACACACCTCAATGAAAAATATGGAGTAAAAGCCTTGATAAACACATCGTTTAACAGCAAGGGCGAGCCAATTGTACACTCGTTGAATGATGCTGAAAAAGCAGCCAAAAGAATGGGATTGGACGGAATTGTGTTGAACGGGAATTTTACAAACTATTAACTATTTTTGCAGTTGTTTGTTAAGTTTTGATATGGCAATAATTTTAAACATAGAAACTTCAACCGAGGTATGTTCGGTTTCGCTGGCACAGAATAGCGAAACACTGTTTGAAAAAGAGAGCCTGGAAGGTTTGAATCACTCGGAGCTTTTAACTGTTTTTATTGAAGATCTTTTTAAAGAGAATAATTTTGAATACAGCCGGCTCGATGCAGTGGCGGTTAGCAAAGGACCCGGTTCGTACACCGGATTAAGAATCGGTGTATCGGTAGCCAAAGGGCTTTGCTACGCTCTTAACATCCCGCTGATTGGTGTTGGTTCTATCGATGTTATGGGTGAATATACTGCCAGAAATGTAGAGCAATTTATTCAAAATAATTCTGCAGATAATTTTTTGTTTTGCCCCATGATTGATGCCCGCAGAATGGAGGTGTACACTGCCTTGTACAATACAAAAGGCAAATCTATTCTTCCTGTTACAGCAGAAATTATTGACGAAAATTCGTTTTCAGACCATCTGAAAAATAATAAAATACTGTTTTTTGGAAACGGTGCCAAAAAATGTAAGGACAGCATTACAAACAGAAATGCCCTGTTCAAAGGGCCGTTAAAAACCTCGGCACGGTTTATGCAAAATCTTTCAGAAACGAAGTACAACAAAAAGGAATTTGAAGACGTTGCTTATTTCGAACCTTTTTATTTGAAAGATTTTATTGCAACCATTCCAAAAAACAAAATTTTAAAATGATTCGATATCTGTTTATAATATTACTTGCAATATTTGTTACTCAGGCCGTTACGGCTAAAGAAGAGCGGGTACGGTTTAACCTGAAACTGGGTTTTATTAAAGGGGGTGAAGCCGAGATGGTAATTACCGATACAGTTTTTAACGGCATCCCGGCCATTCATTACTATGTTGTTGGCCGTACAACCGGACTGGCACATACTCTTTACGGGGTTCACGATATTTATGAAACTACGGTTGATGCCAACACACACCTACCGTTAAAGGCAATTCGTAACGTCCAGGAGGGCAATTACCGCCTTTACAACGAAACACTTTTTTACCACGATGTTGACTCCATTAACAGCCAGCGAAGTGGGTGGCGAAAGGTGCCTGACGATTTAATCGATATTATTTCGGTATTTTTCTATTTTATTCATAAAAATCCGTTCAATAATATACAACCAGGCGATGCGGTAAAGTATGCTACCTACCACAACGATAAAATATCAGATGTCTCGGTAAAATTCTTAAGAGAAGAAAGAATAAAAACCGATGCCGGTAATATGGACAGCTACGTGCTGGCCCCGACAGTGGATAAAGGTAAACTGTTAAAACGATCGGATGGTTTAAGGTTTTACATTTCTAAAGAAAGAAAAGTGCCGGTTTTACTCGAATTCGACATGCGCGTAGGTGCTTTAAGAGCTGTATTAAAAAGTTATAAAATCGACGGGGTTGAGCAGGTTGCAAAATAAATAGCCGCATTTCCCGGTTTTTTAATATTTAACTGATTTAATTACTTTTGCACCATTCAAATTAAAAGAATCAAATAAAAATATCATGGCTTCAACATCAGATTTCAAAAACGGAATGTGTTTTATGTTTAAAGGAGATATTTATACCATTAAAAGTTTCCTTCATGTAAAACCAGGTAAAGGTCCGGCTTTTGTACGCACCAAACTTAAAAATGTAAAAACCGGAAGAATAGTTGAGAATACTTTTAACTCGGGAGTGAAAGTTGATGAGGTTCGTGTTGAACGTCGTCCGTACCAGTTTTTATATCGCGACGATATGGGATTAAACATAATGAATACGAGCACCTATGAGCAGATTTCTATTCCTGAAGATATGGTTGAAAATGACGACCTTATGAAAGAAGGACAAGTTATCGAAATTAATTTTCATGCGGAAGAGGAAATGCCATTAACTGCTGAAATGCCGGAAAAAGTTGAATTACTGGTTACCGATACCATTGAAGGCGAAAAAGGGAATACAGCTAGTTCTACTGCATTAAAACCTGCAACGGTGGAGACAGGTGCCGAAATTATGGTTCCGATGTTTATTAACGAAGGCGATGTAATAAGGGTTGATACCCGCGACCGCTCTTACAGCGAACGTGTAAAACAGTAAAACATATTACAGATAAAAAGAAACCGGCCAGGGAATCTCCTTAGCCGGTTTTTTTATGGAAAATTGCATGTTATATTTTGTCAGGAACAATATAAGGTGCCCTGTAATTACGGGTAAGCATTTTATCTGCATCAGGATCGTTTACAAATCTTTCCGCTGCCGGATTAAAAGTCAACACTTTTCCCATTCGGTAAGCAATGTTACCCAGATGTGCTAACCCTGAAGAAAGATGTGCTGTTTCAACAGGTCCGTTTAAGATGGTTTTATCGTGTGTTCTAACGGCTTCAATAAAATTAGCGAAGTGTCCATCGGTACCTCCGGCACCTCTGTCCATTCCACTTGCTGTTTTTTCACCATCGTCACCAGATTGACCTGGAGTACGATCTCTTCCCATGTAGGTTTTATATTTGTTGTAGCCATCAACTACCAAAATACCCTTATCTCCATAGAAAATATTACCAACAGTAACACCTTCTTCTGTATTTGTACACCACGGACGTACTTCAAATTGAATGATTTTATCTTCTTCCGGGTAATTATAAATAGAGGTTAATACTTCCGGAGTCGTTTTTGCATCGTCCCAGAGGAATTTACCTCCCATAGATGTAATCTGGGTTGGAAGTCCTACGTCCAATCCCCACATACACAAGTCTGTTTCATGAATTCCCTGGTTACCTACATCACCGTTTCCGTATTCGAATGTCCAATGCCAATTATAATGTACAATGTCTCGGCTAAAAGGTCGTTTTGTTGCCGGACCTGTCCAAAGATCGTAATCCAATCCATCTGGTACTGGTGAAAATCCTTTGTTGCCAATATCTGCTCTCCAACGGAAAACAAGACCGCGCGCCATATAAACTCTGCCAATATAGCCATCGCGCAATAATTGTACTGCTTCACGTACGGAAGGCGAGCTTCTTAACTGTACGCCATGCTGAACAATTCTGTCGTACTTATTTGCAGCTTCAACCATTTTCCGGCCTTCCCAGATGTTGTGCGACCCCGGCTTTTCAACATAAACATCTTTACCAGCCTGGCAAGCCCATATTACCGACAGTGCATGCCAGTGGTTAGGTGAAGCGATACTAACAACATCGATGTCTTTATCGTCGTAAACAACTCGAAGATCCTGTTCAAGGCCGAATTCCTTTCCGTACTCATCCTTATATTCTTTCTGACGTTTTTTAAGAATATTCATATCAGGATCACACAACGTTTTTATCTCAACATTGTCCTGATTCATTAAGCTTTTAACGTGGCTTTTCCCTCTTCCGTTTAATCCCAAAACTGATGCAACAATACGGTCGTTGGCACCAAATGCATGAGCGGGAATAATAGAAGGAATTGAAATTGCAGCTGTGGCAGCTGCCGAATTGCGGATAAAATTCCGCCTCGATTGCTTGTTACTCATTTTTCATAGGTTTTATTGATTCGGTTTAAAAGTAGAAAAAAGGAATTAGCAATCAAAGTCATTTACTAAAATTCCGTTAACGCTCACGAAAATTGAAACATTTTAAATTTTGAGAATATAAAAAGTCTAAATATTAAACCGCACAACGGGTTTCTTATAATCTTTTCACGCAATTATTCTTTGGTATAAATCTGCTTATTCATTTTATAGCATTATAGTCTTTTGCAATATCATTTAAACTTTGCAATATAGTTTAAACTATATCTTATTTTTTTAATCTTTTTGAATAATAGCTTCTTGTTGTTACATCAGCTTTTGCAGTAACTTTTCATAACTAAATTAATTTTAAAATTACTTATTATGAAAAAATTAAATTGCGTTTTATTATTGGGTCTTGCACTTCTGCTAATTGTGGGTTGCGCAAAAGACGAATTATTTACTCCCGTAGATGATCAGGAAACGGCTACTTTGAAGTCTGCTAAAGTAAAAAGGGTATTTACTGGTATATGTACTCCTGATCCTGATGGATCTGGAGATAATATATGGTACGATGCAGCAGATGATTGGAGGGTTACAGGAAATACCATATGGGTTACAGAGGGGATGACGGTGATTGATGAATTCAACAATAAATTATGGGGAACAGCAACGTTATATGTGGACGCCAAAAATCCGCATGATGAGATCCGTGGAATATGGAAAATGACGTGGAGTGGTATCCAGACTTTAAACACAGAAGGTTTTGTAATAGTAGCTAAGGCTGACGGCGAAGGTTTTGAAGGTAAAGTGAGCGGTATGAAAGCTAACTGGACCTATACAATGAATTACCTTTTCGCCGACCCCAGCACTTTATATTACGAATTCGAAGGTAATATTGATAAACCGCAGGGCCCAATTAAAAAAGATTAGAACTAAAACAATGTATTTCCCCGAAATACAAATTAGCCATATGTCAGTCAACAGGCAGACATATGGTTTTTAGGAAGAAAAGTATTAGCCTTTTTTTATTTTTGTTAACTTAGTCCTTCTATAGGAAACATTATCAACAATTTAACTAAGGCTATGTCTGTGAATCTTCCCATTGATCAAAAGTTAATTGATAGGTTGACCAGAATTGTTGAGGCAAATTTTTCTAATGGAAGTTTTGGGGTTTCTGAATTGTCTGAAGAAATGGGCATGAGCCACTCCAGCCTTCACAGGAAATTAAGAACAATTGCCAACCAATCTGTCAGCCAGTTTATTCGTGAGACAAGGTTAAAACACGCTATGGGCTTGCTGCAACAACAATTAGGTACAGTGGCAGAAGTAGCATACGAGGTGGGTTTTGGCAGTACCACTTATTTTTCCAAATGCTTTCACGACTATTATGGTTACCCGCCAGGAGGGGTAAGAAAACAGTATGTTGCGGAATCTGAATTAGTAGATAATATACAAGCTACCGAAAAATTAAAGAACAGGATAAAATCGATTGCTGTGCTTCCATTTGATAATTACACGGGAGATGAAAGTCAGGCATTTCTTGTATTCGGAATGCACGATGCATTAATAGGTGAATTAGGGCAGTTAGGAGCCATTAGGGTGATATCAAAAACATCTGCATTAACCTATTCGAATTCAGAAAAAACCATTAAAGAAATAGCCTCTGAATTAGAGGTTGATGCCATTATTGAAGCTTCGGTACTAGTTGTAGATGAAAAAATAAGGATTCAGCTTAAATTGTTTAATGCCTTTCCTGAAGAACGACAGCTATGGGCACAATCCTTTGATGTAGATTTTAGCGATATTCTGAAATTATACAGCCAGATTATCAGAAAAATTGCCAGTGAAATACATATTACACTTTCTCCTGAACAACAAGCTCAACTTAACGAAATAAGGGAAGTTAATCCTGAATCTTACAAGGCATATCTACGTGGTAAGTACAATTTATACCAACTTACTCCGGAAGGGATAAAAAAGGGATTGGAATATCTTCACGAAGCAGTTAGAATCGATCCCGCCGAACCTTTTGCATACGCCGGGCTGGCACTTGGGTATCTTGATATTGCACATGGGCCATTTAATCCAGGTGATGCATATATAAAAGCTGAGTCGGCTGCTCTTCAGGCGATTAAACTTGATGCTACTATGGCTGAAACCCAACTAGCCCTTGCCGAAATATGTATGTATTCTTCGTGGAAATTCGTTGAAGCTGAAAAACATTATATACGTGCTCTTGAGCTTAATCCCAATTTAAGCCTTACACATTATCATTATGCCTGGGCTCTTTTTCTTTTCGGCCGGTTGGAGGAAGCGGTATCCGAGCATCAACTTGCACAAAAGTATGATCCGTTTAATCCTATGCTTACGGCATTCCTTGGTGCATTGTATTCTTATGTTGGCCGTTATGATGATGCCATACGGGAAGCTTATAAAACATTTGACATTGTAAAGGATTTTCCTGTTGGATATTTTGTTTTGGGTGAAACCTATTTAGCGATGGGTAGATTAGAAGAGGCGATAAAAATGCATGAGAAACTAGCATCGGTTGCCCCCGAATGGGGCTGGGTGCTTGGTTATACGTATGCTTTAACCAATCATCGGAGTGAAGCAGAAAAAATCCTGAATGAACTTGAGAATTTAGAAATGAACAGTTGGTTCGCATTGGGCTGTGCAGTATTAAACGGAGCACTGGGTAAAAATGATGAAGCATTCAAATGGATAGCCTGGGAACCACACCATGTCTGGATCCCGTGGGTTGCGGCAATGCCCATGTGGAAACCACTACATTCCGATCCACGTCATGAAAAATTTGTGAAAAACTTAAATCTGCCGAAAAAGTAATCAGGCTGATTTTGAAAATAAATAAAAAAAGCCGGCTATAAACCGGCTTTTTTTGTAG
>JBDLJS010000034.1:0-37252 GCA_039714235.1 Bacteroidota bacterium
GAAGTGCGAACACAGCGGAAACCAATGTACGATTTAGAAGTATCCTGGTATTCAAAACTCCGCGTAGACGATTGAATATAATAAGCTATATCTTTCCACGAACCTCCCCGGAGAACCTTTCTCTTCATTACAGGGGGATCATCAGGACGGGCATCGTATTGAATCTCCGGATTTAAATCATCTATAATATTGTAACCCGCTTCGTAAAATGCGGTACTGGTCCATTCGGCTACATTGCCAGCCATATCGTATAATCCAAACGGATTAGGATCGAATTTTCCAACCTTCATGGTTGTAGTTGTTGTTGGACTGTCGGCAACATAATTTCCACGCAGAGGTTTAAAATTTGCAACAAAACACCCATTTACATTTCTGGTGTAATAGCTTCCCCATGGATATTTGGTATTGTGCATCCCTCCTCTGGCAGCAATTTCCCATTCACTTTCAGTAGGGAGTCTGTAGTCGTGAGCCGGTGTTTCTTTAAAACGTTTATTAGTAATTATATTCAGGTTCGATCGCCAATGGCAGAATGCGCTGGCTTGTTTCCATGTTACACCTACTACCGGATAATCGTCGAATGCAGCATGTGAGAAATACTTCAATGTAAACGGTTCGTTATAAGTATATGTAAAATCTCTTATCCAGCACAAAGTGTCAGGATAAACGGGTACAACCTCGCGCATTAAAAACGAACTCCTGTTTTCAATTGGCTCAACTTCGCCATCTTCATTCACAACCGTTCCTTCGTATCTCTGCGTTTCGTAATTAAAACTGTTACTTCGACGTGCTGCCTGCTTATAATCTACCCAATAATATTGGTAAATTAACTTGCGGGTATCAATTTCTCTTCTGAAATTAAATTGTTCTTCTTCGGGGATGTATAATTCATCCATTGCCATTTGGTAATCCCTGTTATCCCACTCAATTCGTTCTTCCCAGTTAATTTTAGGTTCATTTAACGGATTTCCGTATTTATCCTCTGTAATTAAAAAATCGGAGTAGGTTTCACCTAAAAGTTCACGTGCTTTTTTTTCGCGTACCCAATACACAAACTGCCGGTATTCATTGTTGGTTATTTCAGTATCATCCATCCAGAAAGCTTCGGTAGAAACCATTTTGGTAGAATTCTGATCATATAACTCGTCATCGTTTGCCCCGATATTATAAGCTCCCCTCGGAACATAAGCCATTCCGTATGGTATTGGTTCAAACCATCTTTCCTTGTTACCTTTACCAAGTAGCAGGTATTTGTTCGATTCCTTTTGACATGAAGAAAAAAGCATCACTGCAGCAATAAACAGATATGTGATAACTTTCTTCATTCAATGTAAACTCTTTTTTTACTGATAAAACGGAAGTTGATATTTTAAATTGTTTCAAAAAAAAGCCTTATGAGAAACATAAGGCCACATATTGTTTTTAAATGAATTAATACTCCCAAAGATCCTGTTCGTAATTAAAGATTTCGTCTTCAATCTTCTTCGACTCCGACATTGCCTGCCGACCACTCATGTATGCACTAATGTCGCGGTTATTATACATATTCGATTCCTGTACTATGTAGCTGCTGAACAGTCTCTTTATAAAGACGTCATCGAAAGAATGCTGGTTGGCGTTGTTATATGGATTTAAGATAAGGTTGGTTGCCAATAACGGACGTGCCTCGGGAAAGTATACCCAAAATACTTTCTGACGCTGAACCTGTCCTGTGGCATCGCCTTCGCGAACATATTCCCGGACAGGGCATATTCCGATTATTCTAACGTTAAGCGTAGAAGTTTGCTTATCAAAATACCACTCCTCTTTAAGCATGTACTGTTTAATCTCATTTGGTCTGATTTCACCTGCTACCTCAACCATCTCCCTCTCTCCGGTATCGAAGTTAATTTTTTCCTGCATGGTTACCTGAGCCCCGAATATTTCTTTTACCTGAGCGTAGGTCATTGGTATTTTAAAGTCGTCATCCTGCGTTGCATCATAGGGTGTAATCTGACCGTTTTCAATACCCTGTAAAAGAAGGTTTATAAGGTTAACCTTGTTTTCCATCTCCTGTGTTGGATAATACAGCGGAATATTTATTTTCTCGCGCAAGTCGATGATTCTCCATAATTTTTTCGACCAAAGCACATCAGATTCCCTGACTGTAACCAAAGGCATTGGCTTTTTGGCATATACATCGTTTTGTTTGTACGCTCCGTTTATTATTTGTGCAGATGTATTTTTTTGCACCAATGCTGTCATAAAAATTAATATCCCGAAACCGACAACTAACTTTCTCATAATTACTTTATTTTAAATGAAATTGGATCAAGATCACGGGTTGTACCATCGTCTCCAACTGCTTTAATATCACCTATATATACTATACTATTTAAGTTAATCCTGCTTAATGCATTTTTTTGCTCGGTTGTAAACCATTTTGATCTTGAAGGGAACCTGTTTGTATAACCTCCTGCTCCTGTTGTTTCAAGGGTAAATTGTGTAATTGTATATTTAAATTCGAAATCGAAATCTTCGAGAACTGCCATTACACCATCCTGAATCGACAATACCTCTCTGCGAATATCTCCTCCTGACTGTCCATTTATTTGAGCCACCGGATCGGGCACTCTTTTAACCCTCCAGTCGGTAGTACCAATTAATCTTCTTTCACCGCCTATAGTTGCATAAACCGAAACCTCGGTATTTCTTCCCTGCTCATCGAGGTCTGTAGGCTCAATAATATATTGATTTCCGCGTTTTGTAACCCTTCCATTGGTCATTCTTACCTGCAGGTTCTCGTTGGGGATACCTCCGCCGCCTACTTCAAAAGGATTTTCCAATCCTTTGTAGAAAACATTCATTTTGGTGGCCGACATGGTAACTGCAGGCCTGGTTACCTGGTATTCCTGCTCAAAAGGATAGCTTTTAATTATACCTCCGGGAGTTTTATATTTTATTAATCCGCTCCATTTAAAAACTCCTGACTGGCCTGTATTGCCCCTGTATATTGCTTTACCATCTTTTACCTCAACCTCTCTGCCATTAATAAAAATCTGCGGTTGCTGAGTTGTATCTTCGGCAGCAAGGAAAACATCTGCCCTGTATTCGTCGCCAAGTAATACAACATTTGAGTTGGCTATTACCTGTGCCCCCAGCCTGTTAAATTTGAATGAGCCTGCATCAATTTGTTCATATAAATATTTTACCAGGTTTGCCTCAGAGTTTTTAACATCAATTTGGATTTTTGAAAGCAAAGTCATAACCGCAATTAAAGGTTTATCAAGGAAATGCTCGATTTCCCAGGTTTTTGCTTCACTGGCATCTTTGGCTTTTACACTCGGATCAGAGATATCCAATTCGCTTAAAATCGTTGCTTTTAACTCATTATCTTCTTCATTTATTTGAGCTATTAAAATATTCCTGTAATCTACAATCTTATTTTTAAGTTCGTTCGCCCTTTTCTGGGTTATCATCATTTCAGAAGGACCGTTTAAATCGTCTTCTTTGGCAATCTCCAATGTATCGCCTTCTATTGTAACATGAACGTAATCGTCTTCTGTCATTGGATTTTCTTCATTAATAAGTTTGCTGCCAGAATATCTTACTAATTCATCTTTAAGCTGAGCAATATAAGAGATTATGTCTTCTGATTTTAATTTAACTTCATCAGCTTTTGCTTTCCATTCTCTTACTTTGGTTGGGTTTTCTGCATAAGCCTGGTCGAATGAAGCATAAACCTGGGCATTCTGCATATCCACTGCCTTAAGAGTTTGCAAGAGGCTGGCATCGACTACCCTGAAGGCCTCGAGAACCTCTGCTGCAACATTTAATGCCAACATTGCCGTAAGGACAATGTACATCATGTTTATCATTTTTTGCCGTGGAGTTTCCGGACAATTTTTTGCACCCATAAGCTGTTGTTACTTCAGAGTTCTATTTTTTGTAACTCATAGCACCCAACATATTGCCATAAATCGTATTTAAGGCTTCCAGATTTTTGTTGAGCAATTCTGCGTTCTCTTTATACTTTTTCAGTTCATCAACCGAAGATGTCAGGATGTTATTCATCTGTGTAAGATCCTGGCTGAATTTTTTACTTGCTTCAAACTGAGACCCAGTATCTTTTAGCTGGTTCTCAAAACTTGAATTTAGAGTATTCAGGTTATTATTCAGTTTTTCCAGGTTCCCGGCATATAATTTAGAACTGCTTCCAATATTATTCAGTTCTGATGAAATTACATCCGACGATTTACTATAAGTTTCAGAAAGTCGTTTACCCGTTTCTGCCAAATGGCTGGTAAAGTCTTCTCCGCTTTTATTTAATTTTTCAATTACACTTTTTCCGGTTTCAGAAAGTTCGTTAGCGGCATTTGAGTACGAACTGACAAGCGTACCTACAGATTTGTTAATGGATTCGTTGGCCCGGTTGTTAATATCAGCTAATGTTCCCATTGATTCTGATGCAGAACCAAGATTTTTCACATACATATCGGTAGCCAGAGTAGCTGATGATATATCGCTGATACCTCTTGCCGTGTTACTTAGTTCGTCTAAGCCTTTTCCTACTCTATCCAATAAATCAGGCGTTAGTTCGGAATCTCCAAAAAGTTGTTCCAGTCCATTTTTCTTTGCTCCCAGTTCTTCAAAATCAGCTAACTGGTAATCTTCTCTGAGTTCGGGATAGACTTTACCCCATTCTGGAAATTCGAGAGGTGGTTCAAACGCTGATAAAAAGAAAATTAATGCCTCTGTAAGTAACCCAATGGTTAATAAGACACCTGAATACTGCCAGTGTTCCAGTTTAAACAAGGCACCAATCATTACAACAGAAGCACCCCATCCATAGATATATCCCATGAATGTTTTCCATCGTTTTGTTCTAAAAAGTTCTCCTATATTCATATTAATTTGGAATAATATTGATAAATAAGACCCTAAAAATCTTCACCAAATGTTGAACGAACACAACGAAAACCAATATATGATTTTGTTGTATCCTGATATTCATAGTTTCGAGTTCCTACCTGAACAAAATGTGATATATCTTTCCACGAACCACCCCTGATAACTTTACGTTTCATTACCGGCGGATCGTCTTTACGTGCGTTGTATTTAAAAGTCGGATTTAAATCTCCAAAAAGGTTATAACCGCTTTCATCGTAAGCTGTGCTTGTCCACTCGCCTACGTTACCTGCCATATCGTATAACCCATAGTCGTTCGGATCGTAACTTCCGACCTTTATGGTTGCAATAGCGCCATCTTCAACATAGTTTCCACGCAATGGTTTAAAGTTGGCTAAAAATACGCCCTCTTCATCCCTGGGATAATATCCTCCCCATGGATACATTGAAAACTCTTTCCCTCCCCGGGCAGCATATTCCCATTCCACTTCTGTGGGTAAACGATAACTCATTAAAGTGGCTTCTTTTCGTCCTGTAAGATAATCTGTCTGGATTTTTGTCCGCCAGTTACTGAATGCATTAGCCTGTTTCCAGGTTATTCCAACCACCGGATAATCGTCGAAACCGGGATGCCAGAAATATCTTGTTGCAAGAGGTTCATTGTATGAATAGGTAAAATCTCTGATCCAGCATAATGTATCAGGGTAAATATGAACCTGATCGCGCATCATAAACGACGAACGGTTCTCTATTGGAACCAGATCACCATCTACATTATATACATTTCCCTCGTAACTTTGTGTTTCGTAATTAAAGCTGTTGCTTCTTTTAGCGGCCTGATTAAGGTCTATCCACCAGTATTCATAGATGAGTTTTCTTGTATCAATTTCTTTTCTACCAAAGAACCTCTCGTTTTCAGGCACGTATAAATCTTCCATAGCCATTTGGTAATCGGGATCTTCCCAGTCAATTTTTTCGCGCCAGTTTATTTTAGGCGGGTCAATTGGATTGCCTTGTCTGTCTTCAGTTATTAAAAATTCCGGATATTGATCACCCAGCATTTCACGGGCCATTTTTTCTTTAGCCCAATTAACAAATTGTCTGTATTCGTTATTTGTAATTTCGGTGTCGTCCATCCAGAAAGGTTCCTGCGAAACTGTTTTGGTTGGTACACCAGATCTACTTGCATCCTGATCGCTTGGCCCGATGTTAAAACTCCCTCTTCGGACATATACCATTCCGTAAGGCTGAGTCTCTTTGAATCTTGGCCTTTTTTGTACCCCTGTCAACTCACCGTTTCCCGAACCGCCCATACATCCGGTAAAACTTAGTGCAATTAAGAATACAAATGCAATTAAAAGTAGCTTTTTCATAGTTTATTTTTTTCTTCTTTTAGATTTGAACAAGAGTTAAAAATACATTTTATAAATAAAATAATAAAATATTAATTTCTCTTCCAAAACTAAAAGAATTTATCTTTTCTTATAAAAACCTGATACTCTTATACTTTTGGTTACGACTTCTTTCTAAATCAATCGAATAACTGATGAAAACTTCATGCGAACTCCAACCGTATCGACTGATGGCTGACGTAACCAGGTCGAAAGAATATCCTATTCTTAATCCATTAAATAACTCCATTCCCATTAATAATGCAACGGCATCCTGCACCCTGTAGCTGATTCCTCCCCAAAACCGATCATCGTAAACAATATTTGCATTTAAATCCAACTGCCATGCTGCCAGGTCTGATTTTAACAAAAGAGATGGCCGCAATTCAAATAACGGATCGGACAACTTAATATTGTACCCTCCGGTTAAATAATAATGCCTTGCAAGATAGGTAGTTGGGACATCACCAAACATTACAGAGGCCTGATTAACATGGGTAACTGAAAATCCGGCATAATAACGATTTGTTTGAAGGTATACCCCTAATCCCAAATCGAATGCCATCTGGCTCACTTCTCCCTGGGGTACTCCAGGATCTGATTCGGGTTGTGTCCATTGGTCGCCTTCAGGTATTTCCCACTGGCCATTTACGCTAAAGCTGTAAACTCCTGGTGAGATTCCAATTCCCAGTGTCCCTAATCCTGTTGTTACTTTATAGGCATAATTGGCATTTATCCACATATTTTCGTAAAAACCTAATTGGTCGCTTACAATGTTTATTCCAATTCCGCCGGGTGCCCCAAATGCATTTATTGCCGCATCAACACTAAAAACTAAAGTTTTAGGCTCTCCTCCTCCGTAACCAACCCACTGATAACGATTTAAAAGCATCCCGTTTATTGCTTCCTCTGCGCCAGCGTATCCCGGATTTACCCCCATTTTATAGTACATATAGTTTGTAAACTGAGGATCTTGCTGACCGTGAGCCGCTAATTTAACAATTATCACTAAAAATAAAAAAGAAACAGTTTTTTTCATACTTTTCTTTCAAGCGGCAATATAAGCCTTTTCTTTTCCCACTAATGAAATAAAAAAATGTAATTTGTAACAACTCAATGTTAACAAGGTATGCAAAGAACGTTCTTAATTTGGTATTATTTTAATAATTCATCTATTTTTTGAATATATTTTAACCAGAGTCCCGGAATTTCGTTGTGTGTTGCTGCTATATAATCTTTCTCCGAACATGCCACATACATTATTTCGCTATTCTCTGCCTGTACCTGAAACCACCACTGATTGGTTTCCAGGTTCTTGTAGAAGTTTATAGGAGTATTAATATCTTCAATTTCTACCTTATAAGTAACAAAACCTTCACTATCAGAGGGCAATTTAACACTTCTCTGAATGCGGCCTTCAATAAAATACCAGATTACCTGCGCTGCCAGTTTTACGGTTAATTCGGAGTTATCAACAGCATCATCTATCTCAAAAAGTCCAAATACATTTAACCTGTTGCTTAATCCGGCATATTTGGCCAGCTGGCATGCATGTTCGCCACTTAACCCATTTGGTGTAAGCCTTTTCCCGGGGGCTTCGGCATATTTTATGGCCCCAAAATCGAAAGAAAGAAAATCGCTGTTACGAAAAACAGGTTCTGCGAGTTCTAATTCAACCGTTAAAGACCCTAACCGTAAATGGTTATTTACTCCTTTGGTTTTTGCCAGATATTCTTTGACTACATAATGCCTTTGGTAGGCTAATAAACTGAATTGAAATATATTAGGCTGGTTGCTAAAAATCCTTGAGAGATAGTTCGTTGAGTTAAACGGCTCCCTGCCCTTTCTGATATCGAGAAAAGCATCGATTGAACAAAATGAAAAGAACTTATTATTTCTAAAGGCCTGACAAACGCCATAACTAAAATCCTGTCCTCCGCCAATTACAATCACTGTAATATTTAGCTCGGTTAAATAATCTATTAGATCTCTAACTGCCAAATAATTACCCTTCTGACTTTTTGACTGTTTAAGGTTTCCGAAATCGACAATATTAACTTTACCTAATCCTGCCAACCGGTATAATTCTTCCCGGATTTTATCCGGCGCCCCGGTAACATTACATTCAGTCTCACAGTTTTCGAATGGAACACCTACTATTGCCAGTTCAACTTTACTAATGTTTAATTCATTCAGTTGTAAAGTATATTTTTCGATTGTGGATCCTAAAGAGTATTTCCAGGCTGAAGTTAAGCTATCGGCATATTTCGAAAAATTTACCGAATTAAAATAGTGGCGTAGGTTCATAGTTTTTTCCATAAAAATAAAGGCAAATGATAAATCATCTGCCCTTATCGTTTATTTTTTTCTTCCTCTCTTTGTTTTCGGTTCCGGAGCTTCGTTAATAATTTTCATACAATCATCGAACAACAACTCCTCTGCCTTAACAGATTTTGGAATTTTATAATTCTTCTTTTTGTATTTAATGTACGGCCCCCACCTGCCATTAAGAACCTGTAATTCAGAGTCTTCATCGAATATTTTAACTACTGCATTCCTGTCTTTTTCTCGCTTGGCTTCAATTAATTCGATAGATCTTTCGATATTAACAGAAAACGGGTCATCATCCTTACCCAGAGAAACAAATTTATTGTCGTGTCTCACGTAAGGGCCAAAACGCCCAATAGCCACTGTTACTTTTTTATTTTCGTACTCACCAACTTCTCTTGGTAATTTAAACAGTTCCAGCGCTTCTTCCAACGTAATTGACTCGAGGTGCTGCCCTGATCTTAAACTGGCAAATTGTGGTTTCTCTGCCCCTTTTTCGCTTGAAGCTTCTCCTATTTGTGCCAGTGGGCCAAAACGTCCTATTTTTACCGATACCTGTTTCCCAGTATTGGGATCGACCCCCAATATTCTCTCTCCTTTCGAGCGTTCGGCATTTTTAATGGCATCTTCTACTCGGCCATGAAATGGTTGATAGAACTTATCAATCATATCGTTCCACACTTTTTTACCATCGGCAATATCATCGAACTCTTTCTCTACATTGGCAGTAAAATTATAATCCATAATCTGGTGGAAATTATCAACCAGAAAATCGTTTACAACAATCCCCACATCGGTTGGGAAAAGTTTATTTTTTTCTGCACCTGTTATTTCCGATTTTGATTGTTCGTTAATAACACCATCTTTTAAAGAAAGTACAGTAAATTTTCTTTGAATCCCCGGACGGTCTTCTTTTACAACATAATTACGGTTTTGAACAGTAGTAATTGTAGGTGCGTATGTAGATGGACGGCCAATTCCCCGTTCTTCGAGCTGTTTTACCAACGAAGCTTCTGTGTAACGCGGAGGTCGCTGGGAGAACCTTTCAGTTGAAATAACTGTGGACATAGGTAGAGAATCGTTTACTTTTAATGGTGGAATAATGATTTGTCCGTTACCATTGCGACCATTCTCATCATCGAGTGATTCTATGTATACTTTCAAAAATCCGTCAAAGACAATTACTTCACCTGTTGCAACAAACTTTTCGTCAGCGTTCGAAATATTTATTGTAACGGTTGTTTTTTCCATTTGTGCATCGGCCATTTGTGATGCAATTGTCCTTTTCCAGATTAATTCATATAAACGCTGCTCCTGAGACGTACCACCTACGGTTTCATTTTCCATGTAGGTCGGACGAATTGCTTCGTGAGCTTCCTGTGCACCTTTGGCTTTGGTTTTAAATTTCCTGACTTTTATATAATTCTCACCGTGAAGTTTCTCAATTTTTTGTTTTGCTGAATTTATTGCCAGGTTCGAAAGATTCACCGAATCGGTACGCATGTAAGTAATTTTACCACTTTCGTACAGGCGTTGGGCTACGGCCATGGTTTGCGATACCGAAAACCCTAATTTACGACTTGCCTCCTGTTGCAGGGTCGAAGTGGTAAATGGCTGTGCCGGTGTTCGTTTTCCCGGTCTTTTAACCACATCACCTACTGTAAATTCTGCGGTTTTGCATTTTTCCAGAAATGCATTTGCTTCATCCCTTGCTTTAAATCTCTTCGATAATTCTGCTTTTAATTCAGTTATGTTCCCATCTTTGTCCGTAACAAGAAAAACAGCATTAACCCGAAACCACGATTCTACTTTAAAGTTTCTTATTTCGCGTTCGCGCTCAACAATTAACCGAACTGCTACCGACTGTACCCTTCCGGCTGACAATGCCGGTTTTACCTTTTTCCATAATACAGGCGATACTTCAAAACCTACAATACGGTCGAGCACCCTTCGGGCTTGTTGTGCATTTACAAGATTTGTATCGATAGAACGGGGGTTTTCAACTGCTTTGGTAATTGCTTCTTTCGTAATCTCGTGAAAAACAATACGTTTAGTGCTCTCAGGATTCAGTTTCAGCACTTCTGTAAGATGCCAGGCGATAGCCTCTCCCTCGCGGTCCTCATCGGATGCGAGCCATATGATTTGAGCATCTTTTGCCAGTTTCTTTAAGTCGGAAACTATCTTCTTTTTGTCGGGAGAGACAATGTATTTAGGCTGGTAATTATTCTCAATATCAATCCCAAAATCCTTTTTCTCGAGGTCTCTTATATGACCCATACTTGAGGTTACAACAAATCCTTTTCCAAGGAATTTTTCAATGGTTTTAGCCTTTGCCGGCGACTCAACAATTACAAGATTTTCGTGCATAAGCTTAATAATCTTTACAAAAAATTTCTGCAAATTAAAGAAAATGAAATGCTAAGTTCAAAATTTATGAAACTATTTTTTCATTTCTATTTAATTGAAAATGATGAATTTATTTTTTCAGACCTAAAATATTATTACCTCCAAAACCGTTAAAACAATTGTTACGAAAGCAGAATCATATATATTTGTTGACATATTTAAATCCACAGAATCTATGCGGGAAAATAAAATCAGTTATAAAAAATATATCATCGGATTTTGGTCGGTTGTGCTACTTGCTGTAGGAGGAACTTTTTTGTTTTTCTTTCTGATGGCCAGAGGAATGCTTGGTTTTATGCCAAGTTTTGAAGAACTCGAGAATCCTAAAAATATCCTTGCATCAGAAATTTATACGGAAGACAGAAAAGTACTCGACAAATATTTTATTCGTGAAAACAGGGCTTTTGTGGGATACGAAAACTTGCCCCCTCATTTAATCGATGCCCTGATTGCCACAGAAGATGTTCGTTTTTACAATCATTCCGGAATCGATCTTCGTGGTTTATTCCGTGTGGTTAAGGGAATTGTTACCAGCGATTCCAGTTCGGGGGGTGGAAGTACAATAAGCCAGCAATTGGCAAAAATGCTTTTCCCCCGTGATATGAATTTAAGCAAGCCGGAATTGGTGCTGAGAAAATTTAAGGAGTGGGTTATTGCAGTTAAGCTTGAAAGAAGCTATACCAAAGAGGAAATAATTTTGATGTACCTGAATAAATACGATTACCTAAACAATGCAGTTGGGATAAAGTCGGCAGCTGATGTCTATTTTAATATTCAACCCGATTCACTTCAAATACACCAGGCAGCCATGTTGGTAGGAATGGCTAAAAACTCATCGTTATACAACCCGGTAAGGAGGCCCGAATTGGTTCAGCAAAGACGGAATATTGTTTTAAACCAGATGGAAAAATACGGGTACATCTCCAAAGAAGTTAAAGACTCGGCAAAACAGCTTCCTCTAGATTTGGAATATAAAAAGGTTGATTACAAACTTGGTCCGGCACCTTATTTCAGGGAATATTTACGCCTGACTTTAACGGCAAAAAAGCCTGAAAGAAAGAATTATGCATCGTGGCAGGGACAGAAATACATTGAAGATCTGGCCGAGTGGGAAAATAATCCGTTGTTTGGATGGTGCAATAAAAACAAAAAGCCCAACGGTGAAAATTACAATATTTATACAGACGGATTAAAAATATACACCACCATTGATTCGCGTATGCAAAAATATGCAGTTGAGTCAATGGAGCAACATCTACGATACGACCTTCAACCATTATTCGACGGCAGCATGAAGGATATGAAAAATCCACCTTTTGCTAATAATATGAGTGATGAGGATGTTGAGAACCTGTTAAACAGAGAAATCAGGAAAAGCGAACGATACCGGGGAATGAACCTGGCCGGCAAAAATTTCGATGAAATTAAACAGCGATTTAACGAGCCGGCTGAAATGACCGTTTTTTCGTGGGAAGGAGAAATTGATACACTGATGACACCCATCGACTCGATAAAATGGTATTTACGCTATTTCCGTTCTTCGTTTATGGCCATGGATACCGAAACGGGGAAGGTGAGGGCTTATGTTGGCGGGCCCAACTACAAACATTTTATGTACGATATGGTAAAAGGGGGCAAACGCCAGGTTGGCTCAACTGTTAAGCCTTTCCTGTACACACTTGCCATGCAAAACGGATATACACCCTGTACAAAAGTTCCGTATGTAAGCCAACAGTTTATTGAATGGGATGGATCGATTTACGAACCAAAAGACTCGGATGTTGACGAAGAGATGGATGGTAAACTGGTGACCCTGAAATGGGGATTGGCCAACTCGAAAAACCGCATTTCGGCCTGGGTACTGAAACAATTTAATCCGCAGGCTGTGGTAGAAGTTATGAAACGACTGGGTGTTTACAGTCCCATCGATCCCGTAAACTCAATGTTCCTCGGCGTTTCCGATGTTACGTTGTACGAAATGGTTGGAGCGTTTAATACTTATGCAAACCTCGGCGTTTATACAAAACCCTGGTTTGTTACCCGTATTGAAGACCGTCATGGAAACGTAATTGCAACTTTTTTACCCGACAGGCATGAAGCTATTGACGAACAAACAGCCTACCTGATGCTGAATTTAATACAAAGTGTTATTAACGAAGGAACAGGTCGCCGATTACGATGGCATGAAGACTATGGAAGATTTACAATGCCAATTGCAGGTAAAACAGGAACTACGCAAAACCACTCCGACGGCTGGTTTATTGGCGTAACTCCAAAACTAAGCGGAGGTGTATGGACCGGTGCCGATTTACGAAGTATCCATTTTAGAACCATTTCAGCAGGGCAGGGTGCAAATATGGCATTACCAATCTGGGGTTATTTTTATAAAAAAGTACTGGCTGACGAATCACTGGGAATTAAAGAGGAGGAAATGGAATTTAAAAAACCGCTCCATTTCAACATTAACCTCGATTGCGATAAACAGCAACAGGAAAAAGTTCCGAGTGATTTTGATGATTTCTTTTAAGATAATAATGAGTACAAAGTAGTTAGTACTGAGTAGAAAAATTAATTATTCAACAATTATTTCATCAACAAAAATAAAAACACCGCTGTTTGGAATCCTGTGGTATTTAGTCTCAATTTTTAAATATTTACAGGCAGTGGTTTCAAAATCCAGAGCTATATTTTTCGTACGGATCTCGTTGCTGCCCGGGATATTACTTTCACGGCTGTCGTTCCAGGTTGCGGTAGATTTAAAGTTTTCTCCGTTTTCGGAAACCGCAACTTCTACACTTTTAGGGAAATAGATTCCGGCATTCGTTTGCTCAATACAACTGAACACCACTTTCGAAACTTCGGTTAAGCTATCCAATTCGATAGTTGTTGTAAAATCCTGCCCGAGTATTCCCAGCCATTTGCCGTTACCCCACTTGTCGCCGCCAAAATCAGTATCAACCAGGGTGTAACCTCCCTGCGCTTTATACTTCCCGGTTGGCTCGGGTGTAACTATTACCTTTGCCCCGCGTGCTTTGTGCATAACAGCTTCTTTTAACTCTGCCGGAGCCACAACTTTACCATCTTTTACTGCAACCGCCTTAACTGTTGTAGAATTTTTGAGAATAAATGGCTCGGAATATTTTTTTGATGTTGCTGGATTAGGTTCAGTGCCATCTAGTGTATAATAAACGTCAGCCAACAATTCAGGCTCCAGCGTAACCTCAATATTTTTGGTTGCTTTATTCAAATTAAACTGAATATCGGGGCGAAATGCACTAATGGCATAATTTACACCCATAATATCGTATCGGTTAATCATCCTGTCCATCTTAACTCTGAAATGCTGCCAATCCTTCTTTTCAGGTTTTTGCCAGGCAACCTCAGAAAGAGCTGTCATGCGAGGCATAGTCATGTATTCAACACGTTCGGGATTGGTCATATACTCAGTCCATACATTACCTTGCACTCCCAAAACCAGCGAAGCATAATTGCTTACCAGATCTTTTGGAACAGGTTTGTAGTTGTAGACTTTTTTTAGTGGTGCATAACCTCCAAAAGCCTGTGGTTCGTGTTTACTCAGGCTTTGATAATGGTCGAAATAGAGATGCGATCCGGTTGTTAAAACCGTTGGATGACCCTTTTTCAAATAATCTGCAACATTTTTTTCGCTGCCCCAGTACATTATGGTTGCCGATTCAGATAACTCCCCTTCCAAAATTTCGTGCCAACCAATCAGTTTCCGACCTTTTACCTTCAGGTATTTATCGAAATGATTTACAAAATGACTTTGAAGCTCGTGCGGAGTATAATCCTTTCGTTTCATCAACTGTTTACATCCTTCACAATTCTCCCAGTTATTTTTGTTTACCTCATCGCCGCCAATATGGATGTATTCCGACGGAAACAGTTCAATTACCTCATCGAGAATATCTTCCAGTAGTTTGTAACTATCGGGATTACTCGCGCAGTAAACTCCAATATTTCGAAGGTTTTCGCCATGTTCATCTTTACAATTTAATTCAGGATAACACTGAAAAACCACTTCGGAGTGGCCGGGTAATTCTATTTCAGGTACTACCGTTATAAATCGTTCCTGAGCATATTTAACTACCTCTTTTATCTCTTCTTGTGTATAAAATCCACCATATTTCGGACGATTGTCGCCCTCTTTCCAAACCTCAAAATCCACCCAGGGCATGTTTCCTTCTTTTACCACCCGCCATGCTCCCACATCGGTTAATTCGGGATGCGATTTAATTTCAATCCGCCAGCCAATTCCATCGACCAAATGCCAGTGGAAAACATTTAATTTATGCATAGCCAGGTAATCGATATATTTTCTCACGAAATCAACCGGCATAAAATGGCGCGACACATCAAGGTGCATTCCCCGCCACGAAAACCTGGGACTATCAATAATTTCAACAGCAGCAAGCACGGGTTTGGTTACCTGTTGCACCTCCAGCTCTTCGGGCAATAACTGGCGAATGGTTTCAACCGCGTAAAACAGGCCCTGTGCACCGGCCGAACGGACTAATACACCACCCTTTGATACGGTTAAAATATATCCTTCACTTGACAAAGAATCGAGCTGTGGATCTAATTCAAAAACAAAATCGGTTTTAATGGCATTAGCTTCATTTTTCCAAACTACAGGTAATTCCTTTTTTAAAATCCTGTTTAACAACAAAGCTGTCGGTAACATTGAAGAATCGCTAATAATTATCCTGGTATTTTTTCCAACCAAAAAAGGAGGCTCGCTTTTTTCTGTTACCGAAACAGGCTCAGGAATTACGTGCGTGGGTTGTAACTTAACAGCTGGTTGACAGGAAATTATAGCCAGCGTGGCAATAAATGCAAACAGGTTTAATATCTTCATGGGTCATATTATTATTGGCAACAATAGTTGGCCGGTTTTAAAGTGCAAAATACATGCAAAATTTTGAATAAACAAGAACGGTTCCGGCCTTAAAATCGGTTTATCCTGATTTTTTCAAACTGAAGCTCATCAAACGGTTTTCCTTCTCTTGTAGTTTGGGGATAACCGATAGAAACAATATTTAAAACTTTAAAATTTTCAGTTATTCCCAGTAAATTCTGAATGTATTTTTCGGATGAAAGATTATCGGAATGCTGCCGGTTTCTGATTTGAATCCAGCAACTTCCCAATCCGACAGATTGTGCGGTTAGCTGCAACAAAATTGAGGCAATTGAACAATCTTCAATCCAGATATCATTTTTATTTTCGTCGGCGCAAACCACAACAGCCAGCGGCGCTGTTTGCAGTGGTTTTGTGCCATGTGGTTTGCAAAGTTTTAACTTTTCTATTACCTCCCGGTCATCAACAAAAACAAACTCCCAGGGATTAATATTTTTCGATGAAGGTGAACGTAAAACGGCCTCTTTTAAAATATCAACCTTTGCTGGCTCAACAGGTTGCGGTGTATATTTTCTGATGCTTCTCCTGTTTCTTAATATTTCTATCATTCTGAATAAATTAGAATTCAAAAGTATCCTTACTAAAAATAAAAACAAAGAAAATTCCTAACTTCAAAATCTAAATTCAACTTTACTAATATGAACACTAAATTCTTTCTTCTTTTTATCGCAGCAATTTTCCTGGTATCGTGCGGGAACTATTATTCAATGGAAGATTTTACATCCGTTGAAAAGATTGATACCCACTACCATGTTTACACAACCGAAAGCAGTTCGATGGAGCAGGCTCAAAAAGACAATTTTAAACTGCTTTCGATAAATACCTATTCAGGTGGCTGCGAACGGGTTGTTGAGGCTCATCATTGGCTAAAGAAATTAAATAACGAATATCCAACAGATTTTGAATACACAACCACTTTTTGTTTGGATGGATGGGATGAATCCGGCTGGCAGGAGAATACCATTTCATGGATTGACCAAACCATTGCCGATGGTGCAATTTCGGTGAAAGTGTGGAAGAACATTGGAATGGAATTCAGAAATAAAAACGGGAAACTGATAATGATTGATGATCCCCAATTTGATGCCATATTTGCTCGTTTAACTGAAAAAAACATTCCGCTGGTCGGGCACTTGGGAGAACCTAAAAATTGCTGGTTGCCTTTAGATGAAATGACAACAAAAAATGATAGTGGCTATTTTTCGCGAAATCCCGAATATCACATGTATTTACACCCAGAATTCCCGTCGTACGAAGAACAAATGGCCGCACGCGACCGGATGCTGGATAAAAACCCGGACATGGTGTTTATAGGTTGCCATTTGGCAAGTTTAGAATGGAATGTTGATGTTTTGGCTGAGTGGCTGGATAAATATCCGAACACGGCTGTAGATATGGCTGCGCGTATGGGACAACTGTTTTACCAAACCAACGATGATTATGATAAAGTCCGTAATTTTTTTATAAAATACCAGGACAGAATATTATACGGTACAGATATCATCGACCGTGGTGGCAATAAAGAAGCATTTCATAAACGGATGCACGAAACATGGCTACGCGACTGGGAATACCTGGTTACCAGCAATAAAATGAAAAGTAATTTAATTAACGGAGAGTTTCGGGGACTTAAACTTCCGAAAGAGGTTGTAGATAAAATCTACGCTGAAAATACAAAAATGTGGTATAAAAGTTTTAAAAAAATAAAAGCCCCTTAAAAAAGGGGCTTTATAGTTCTTCAGGTAGCAGATTATAAGAACTCATTGGACACCTAACGGGTAATCTTACCAAATCCTAAAGAACGATATAACAGGTCCCCTTCGATCTCAATGAATCCAAGGCAAACCAACTTCCTTCTTATAGGGGACCTGTATATAGGAATACAGAAAATCACTTGAAAACATTATTAATAAGAAAGCTAGATTCACCTTGTATTTTTATTTATTTAACTTCAATCACGGCGTAATTGGATACTTTCCAAAAGTCATTTGGATTTTCTATCTCCAGCTTTGTAATAAGGCCTTCTTCTTCAACCAATTTATAGGAATCAGAAGGATGCTCTGATATAAAATTCACTTTTTTGGCATTCAGTAAAAATGAACGATTCTCGTTTATATCAATTTTTGTAAAATAGTCTTCATTAAAGTTATTTTGCAGAGTTTTATTTCTGCCTATTCCCAGAAAACCACCTTCCTTGGTTATTACATCGTTTTCAATTAACTCAGTAACGGTTCCATAGGCCAAATAACCTTTATTTATTTCGCTTATTTGCAGATCGATTATTTCTTCTTTTTGTTGAATAATCTCTTCTTTTAAGATAACTGAATCCTGAATTGAAAATACCTCGTTTTGCAAGCTATCTTTCTGGGACGCTACCATTGCCAGTTCTTCATTTTGTTTTTCAACCTGATACTTAAGTTCATCAATCTGTTGGTTTTGCTGCTCTATATTTTTATTCATCCGGGCAATTTTATTTCTGAACGACCTAAGCTGAATACCTGAACTTTTAAGCTTTTTTTCCAACTCTTCAATTTTGTTACTACTCTCTTCCAGCATTGTGTTCATCATTTTAATATCACTGATAATAGCTTCCTGCCGGGAAGGATTGGTTTCGGTATTCTCAAGTATCAACTGGCTTCTTCTCTCGTTAATAAAAGTCAGGCTATGCTCGATTGTATCGAAAGCACTGATAAATTCATTTACTAGAGAATCGCGTTCAGTCAGATTGTTTTCCAATTCAACTTTCTTTGAATTTAACTGATTAACCTCTTGTCTGCTGCTATTAACAATTACGCCACTAAGAATAATTGCTGCTACAGCTAATACAGCTACAATTAGTGTAATTACTTTTGTCTTCATAGTTTTAAATTATTTTTATCGCATTTAGAATATCCAAATGGCGTTCCTAAAATTGGCATGCGTCACACGCTTCTGATTTTCAGCCGATTAGAAAAAATGAAAAATGACTCAAAATTATCATTTTGATAAAATACTCATCAAACTGATAGTTGGGTAGTGATTATTGGTTGATTTCTTCTTATAAATATCCTAGAAATTAGAACAACACCGATGTTGTGTTTTTGGGTCATCTAATTAAATTTGTTTTCTTATCTAACAAAATATTTTTATCAATCATATCAACTTTTTTGAGCTTACTTTTTAGTATTAAAATAAAGGCCCATGTATTTAAAAATCCATGAGCCTTTTACAGTTAGGAAACTACCCTTATATATGCTAAAGTCCAGGTATCCTTCCCAGAAATGTCTTTATTAATACATTGAAACAGTATCGATTTCATTAACCGGTACTTTCATCTTTTTGCCTTTCTCAATTTTTTCTTTCAGGTTTTTAAGCCCTTGCTCTGCTTCTTCAATTTTATTTTTCTGTTTCTGGTAATCATCTTCCGAAATTGTACGTTCCTTCTTCTTTTTCTCCAACTTTTCTTTTGCTTCCTTTATTTTTGCCTGGGCTTCTTCCGTTTTCAATTCAGTATGACTAATTTCTTCCTCCAACTCTTTAATTTTTTGCTCCTTGTTTAACTTAGCCTGCCGGGCACGTTCTTGTCCAAATTCCTTTCCCTGTAATTCACCTTTATTTTTCCCAAAAGCTTTACCTTTTTCCACTTCTTCTTCAATTTCTCTTACATCATCTTCCAGGTCTTCTTTCTTTTTATCAATCTCCTGTGACAATTCTTCGTCTTTTTTTTGGCTTTGCTTTTCGAGCTTCTCCTTTTCATTTTTTGCCTTTCCTTTTCCTTTATGTTCTACTTCTTCAGCTGTTTTTTGTGTTTGTTTTTCCAGCTTTTCTTTTTCAGTATCAATAGATTTCTCTGTTTTTACCTTTTCATTTTTTTCTTTTCCTTTCTGGGCATAAGAATTATTAACGGTAAAAATTAAAACAAAAAGCGCCAGTACTATTATATTCAAATTTTTCATCCTACGGTTTTTATAAGTTACTAATTAATGTATCTAATTTATTAGATGCTTCTTCAATCTCAGTTTTTATTTCTTCAATTTCCGTTGAAACAGAATCATTAGAATTTATTTCCTTAACTAACTCAGATTTTTCTTTTTCCTGATTTAACGATGATTCTTTTTCGTTATTCTTTTTACTACCACAACTAACTGATAACAATGCGATTAGAAATAATCCAAAAATCGTTTTTTTCATGATTTAAAGTATTTATTATATAATGATGTAAATTTTATTTATTAAAGTTCTCCGTTAAGAGCAGCCTTTTTCAACTTTTCGTTTGCATATATTGCAACCTCAACACGACGGTTCAACCTTCTGCCTTCTTCGGTCGAGTTTTCAGCAACAGGTTGGCTTTCTCCATAGGCGGTTGTAATTAACCTCTCTTTCGCAACTTCTTCCAACCCTAAAAACTCAGAAACAGAGTTGGCTCTTTTTTCTGATAACTGCTCGTTATAGCTGTCGTCCCCTACATTGTCAGTATGTCCTTCAATTAATATTTCAGTATCTTCATATTTATTAAGGGTCAGGGCTAATTTCCCGAGGTTAGTTTCCGACTGACTATTTAAGGTATAAGAATCAAAACCAAAAAGAATACCTGAATCGAAAGTAATTTTGATTCCTTCACCAACACGTTCAATTGTTGCACCTTCAAGATCTTTTTCAAGCTCTTCTGCCTGTTTATCCATATATCTTCCAATTAGTGCTCCTGCTGTGCCACCAATCATTGCACCAATAATAGCTCCCTTTGCAGTATTATCTGATTTTTTACCAATAATTCCACCTATCAATCCACCTGCTCCTGCACCAATTGCACCTCCTTTTAATGTTTTTGAGGCTGAACATCCGGACAGGATGATTACAACTGAAAGAATTATGGAAATTAATTTCACTTTGTTTGAGTCATAAGTAGTTTTCATGATTAATAGTTTTATGTTTTTAATTGTAAATTCGAACTATCTTTATCTCTGATACTTTGTTCTATTATCCCGGACAATATTGAGGAACAAACAATTGGTGTTTTTTTGGTTTTGGCAAGGAAACAATGTGCCCCTAAATATACCGTATCTCTTGATGTTTGATCATTTGTTGCATCTGACAATATTATTACAGTTGCATCAATTCCTTTCTGTTTTATCCGATTCAAAATTTTTGTCCCATTCAGATCATTTTCAAGATAAAAATCTAAAAAAACGATCAGCTTCGAATGGCTCGATTCAAGGGTTTCCAGGTAGGTTAAAAAATCGGCACCGAACTGAAAACTTTTAAGTTTTATAGGATATTTTTTCGTACGTGATATTTCATTAATGGTTGATTCCAATTCTTTACATAAAATTAAATTTGCAAGTTTGTTATCCTCTACTACAACAACTTCAAATGCTTTTTTAGCAATGTTATAAGTATCAGTTTTGGTATCCATTAACATTGTTTAATTGTTTTCTTAATTCTGGTTGATTTTTTTCTCACGAATAACCAGCAAGGCTTATACCAAAATCAATTGACTAAAAGACCACCTTTATAACACGCTGAGAATTTGCGACTTACAGAAACTAATACTAAACAACAATTTTCTGATTGCTATCATTCTGACAATATGAATATCAAACTGATAAAGATAAATTAGTTGAGTAATCTGATTTATTCTTTTAACATCCGGTAAATGGTGGCAACACCGATATTCAATTTTTCGGCCACCAATTTTATGTCATTGTCGTATTTTTCAAGGTATTTATTTACAATTCTGATGTTGTAATCGCGCAGACTTAATTCGTTTCCCATCACATCTGGCAAAATATCGTCGTGGCCAAGAATTATGTTATTGCCCGAAATCTCATCGCTTTCGGCCAGTGTAACGGCTAATTCAATTATCGACCGTAATTCCCTGATATTGCCGGGGAAAGAATATGCTCTTAATTTATTTATTGCTTCGTTGGAAAGTGATTTTACGGTTAATCGGTTTTCGGCGCAAAAAGTTTTTACAAAATGTTTTGCAAGTATTAACAGGTCGTTGCCTCTTTCCCTCAGAGGTGGCAATTCAACTGGCAATCCGTATATACGGTAATATAAATCTTGTCTGAAATTTCCCTTTTTTACTTCGTCCTGAAAATTTTTATTAGTAGCAACAATTATCCTGCAATCGACTTTAATAGGATTATTACTCCCTACCCTTACAATTTCTTTTTCCTGCAACACCCGCAAAAGCCTTGTTTGAAGAGATATATCCATTTCTGCCACTTCATCCAAAAAGAGCGTCCCTCCGTTTGCCTCTTCAAATTTTCCAATTCTTCTGAAATTGGCACCGGTAAACGATCCTTTTTCGTGTCCAAACAATTCACTTTCAATCAAATCTTTTGGAATAGCTGCCATATTAACTGCCACAAAAGGCTTCCCTGACCTGGTTGAATTATAGTGTATTGCTTTTGCCACCAGTTCTTTGCCCGTACCGGTTTCGCCGGTAATAGTTACCGAAATATTGGTACGGGTGGCCTTGTCGATTAAATCGTATATTTTTTGGGTTGCCGGGCTTGTTCCTACAATTGTATTTTCGTAACTGTATTTCTTTTTAACTTCTTTACGCAGCGATACTATTTCCTTTTTTAAGTTGCTCCCCTTCCTGATATTGTTGACTGTATTAAGTAACCGTTCGCGAATATCTTTCGATTTGACAATATAGTCGTAAGCACCGTATTTCAGCAACTCTACCACAATATCAATTTCATTCTGCTCCGAAATCAGAATAACCTGTATATCTTCGTTTGTCTCCTTTATTTTCTTTAAAACTTCAAGGCCTTTCATGTCCGGCAACCTATAATCCAGGGTGATAACATCCGGTTCTTTGTCCAGATTATCAATACATTCTTTCCCATTTGTAAACGAAACTATCTGATAATCGGGATTTAATGATAAATGGTGCACTAAAAGACGGTTGTACCAATCGTCATCTTCAACTACAAAAATCTTAAAAGGTTTATCATTCATATTAATCGAAATAAAAAATTCCTGTACCTGGAACAGATTAACTAATTTATACTTTTTTTATTGAATGGTAAAATGGAATCTGATTATCAAGCAAAGAAAAAATCTCCATGTAGTTATTTACACGGAGATTTAAAAAAATTAACGTTAAAAAAGCAAACTCAAGTATCTAATGGTTTTGTATTATTCCTGAAATTTAATTTAGCATTTGATATAAAATTTGTGAGCATATAGTTGGGGTTTTTATGTTTTTGTGGAGGAAACGATGTGCCCCCATATTAATTATATTAGCCCAAGTTAGTTTATTGGTTGTATCAGACATAATAATTACAGTGGCTTCAATTCCTTTCTGCTTAACCTCTCTTAAAATTTTAGTCCCATTCATTTCATTTTCAAGGTGGAAGTCGGAAAAAACAATTAATCTTGACTTTTCTGAATCAATGCTTTCGAGATAGTTTAAAAAGTCAGCACCAAGCTGAAAGCTGGAAAGTTTTATGGGGTGATTTTTCGAATCCATTATTTTATTGATAGTCGAATCCAGTTCACGGCTTAAAACAACGTTAGCTAATTTATTGTCCTCTACCACCACAACTTCAAAATCTTTATCAGAAACGTTTAAAAAATTTGTCTTATGCTTCATTCAACATTGTTTAATTGTTCTGCCAACTCTGCTGTTAAATTTGTTTATAAAATATTGCAAGTAGTGTACCAAAAACACTTATTATAAAAATCAATTACACAACAAACTCGTTATATGACAGTTACAAAATCGCACAAAATTTACCGCCGATTAAAAAATTATCATTTTGATAAAAACCATATTAATTTGATAAAAATCCGGGTGTATTTATTTAGGAATCAAACCTGCCTGATTCAATTAAATCTGACAAGGATTTATTAATTTTTTCAACTTTTTGTTCAATAAACAAAACCAATTCGGTTACTTTCTCAAGCTCTTCTGAATTCTCTGTATTTTTTTCCAGTTGCTTTATTTTATCATATAAATCGTTAGCCATAATATGTTTACATGGGGCAGCCATTTTATGAGCTGCATTAGAAATAGCCTTCCAGTTTTTTTCTGTTAAAGCCAGCTTAATATCTTTTATTCCATTTTCAGTTGAATTAATAAAAACCTGAATCATTTCTTTCATAAAAGCATGGTCTCCACCTGTCAGCCGCTCAAGCTCTTCTAATTTAAAATCTCGTTTTGAATTATTGCCATTCGCATTGGTTCTTAGTACCGAAACTATGGTATCTAAAAGGTTTGACTCCGAAAATGGTTTTGCAAGGAAATGGCTCATACCGGCTTCCCGGCACATTTTAATTTCCGATTCGCCGTTAATAGCAGCTACAGCAATAATTTTCGAATGTGGCTTTTTTCTCATTATCTGTTTAGCTGCTTCAATACCATTTAACTCCGGCATACGTAAATCCATCAAAATTATATCGAATTCATTATTCAAAGCCAGTTTCACAGCTTCCTTCCCATTTTTGGCCTCTTTAAATTCCACTTCCCATTTTTCAAATATTACTTTTAACAAATAGCGGTTATATTCTTCATCGTCAATCCCTAAAATTTTCAGTTCCTTTACCTGACCGGGAACAGTAATTTTCTCTTTTGATAACTGTTTTAAATTTTCGGGATTACCCGATTTATATGGAATAGAAAAAGACACAACAGTTCCTTTATTAAGCTCGCTGTTGATTGTGATTTCTCCACTTTGCAGCTCAATCAGTTTTTTAACAATAGATAACCCTAATCCTGTGCCACTGAATTTACGGGTATAATCGGTTTCAGCCTGAACAAAATCTTCGAAAATATGCTCCAGGTTTTCTTTTGAAATTCCAATTCCGGTATCTTTTATCCAGAAATGCAAACGGAACATATCATCTTCTGTTTTCTCCGATTTTACCTTAAGGGTTACATTACCTTTTTCAGTAAATTTTATGGCATTGCCAATGGTGTTGATTAAAATCTGTTTTAACCTAAACGGGTCACCCGCAAGTGCTTCCGGTAATTTGTTCGCAGGTTGGTAAAACAAATCAATATTTTTATCAGCAGCTTCGGATTTATGTAAACTTAAAATCTCACTGATAACATTTTCAGGGGCAAAATCAACTTCCTCAAACTTCAGTTTTTTAGCCCTTATTTTCGAAAAATCGAGCGTATCGTTTACTACCGCTTTTAAGTGCTGTGATGATTTTAACAGAATGACAAGTTTCTCTTTAATTTTTGCACTTGTTTTGTGTTGGAGTAACTGTTCCGTAAGTCCGTAAATTGCATTTACAGGGGTTCTCATCTCATGGCTGACATTGGCTATAAAAACCTCTTTCGCCTTCGACAAGTTCTCGGCTTCGTGTTTGGCCTTTGTTAATATCTGCTGATATTTTTTTGCTTTTTGTAAGTACCTGACAAACAAGTACAAAACAATAAACAGCATTGCCACAGCCATAATAGAAAACGCCGAAAGCCTTTTGTAAATCAGGGTTGCCAGTCTGTCGGCTTCCTGGTTTCTTTCAATTAAATTATCTCTTTCTTCTTTTTCTATTTGTGCCACCAGGTTATTCAATTGCCCTGTTACCTGAATATTCTGTTCGATTAACAGTAGCTCTCGCCTGTTTCTTCTTTGCTCACTTTGCCTGAGTTCAGCTTCCAACTGCTCAATTTGTTCTCTTATTTCTTCATTTTCAACTGTCCGTTCAATAATAGTGGTATCAATTCGTGTTTGAACTGTTGTATCTTTTTTCTCAAAAATCTTTCTAAAAAATCCTTTTGGGGGAGTAGGCGGTATTTCTACTTCAACCCTGACCGTATCGATTTCCTTTTTTTCCAGCATCGAATATAATTCCTCAAATTGTGGGCTCGGATCGATTCTTCGGTCGTTTATCCTTTTAATTTCCTCCCAGATTTCCAGTTTGGCTTCTACCAAATACTTTACTGAATCGTTGAGGTATGCGTTATGTGTTTGTCCTTCGGATAAACCAGCCAAAACAACAATCCTGTTTTTTAACCGCTGGTTTACTTTTTCGTAGTGTTCTAAGTTCGATTTATTTTTTGTTAAAGCATAAAGTTGAATATCATTTTCAATTTCTAACAAATCCAAAGAAATATCTTTGATAATAATTAACCTGAAATCGGTACTGGCCTCGCTTTGAATGGAACTTACAATTTCTTTAAGGCTTCGGTAAACCAGAAATCCTGAAATGATTACTGCAACCACAATAAAAATGGCCAGTATTGTTACCCTTGTTTCTGATTCAGGTTTTCTCATTTTTTAATTAAAAGATAATTTACTTCTAAGCGACTATTAAAAATACCTATTTTAAAACATATTTTTGCAAAAGTTGATAAAGAAGTTGTTTTATGTAATATTACCGAAGCAGTGCAAGTATCTCTTATTTCAATCCGCTTCTTTCGAGCAAAGCATCAACTGTTGGCTCCTGCCCTCTGAATCTTTTATATAGAATCATAGGATGTTCGGCACCTCCTTTTTCAAGTATATTTTCGCGAAATGATGCTGCCACATCTTTATTAAACAATCCTTTTTGTTTGAAAACACTAAACGCATCGGCATCGAGCACTTCAGCCCATTTGTAGCCATAATAACCAGCTGCATAGCCTCCCGCAAACAAGTGGCTAAACTGGGTGCTCATACAAACCTCATCAATTACCGGGAATATTTGAGTTTTTTTCCATGCTTTCTCTTCAAAATCCTTTACGTCACCTGCAAACGGTTGTTCAAGTGTATGCCAGGCCATATCAAGATAACCAAAGCTCAGCTGACGGACAGACAAATAGCCGGCAAGGTAGTTTTGCGAATCTTTTATTTTTTGTACCAGCTCTGCCGGAATTTTCTCGCCTGTTTTATAATGAACGGCAAACCGGTCGAGAAATTCTTTCTCAACTGCCCAGTTTTCCATTATTTGTGATGGAAGCTCAACAAAATCGTAGTAAACGTTTGTACCCGATAAGCTGGAGTAGGTTGAATTTGCCAGCATTCCGTGAAGAGCATGTCCAAACTCGTGCATAAATGTTTCTACCTCATTAAATGTTAGAAGGGCAGGTTTGGTTTCGGTGGAGCGGGTAAAATTCATTACAATGGTAACGTGCGGCCGCGAATCTACCCCGTTATCTTTCCACTGACCTTTAAAATCGTTCATCCAGGCACCACCGCGTTTGCCCGGGCGCGGATGAAAATCGGTATAAAAAACCGAAAGGAATTTACCATCGGCATTGAATACTTCGTAGGCTGTAACCTCTTCATGATAAACCGGAATTTCAGGATTCGGCTTAAATGTTACACCAAAAAGTTCTGTTGCCAATCCGAAAACACCATCAACTACATTGCTTAATTCGAAATATGGTTTTAACATTTCATCGTCAAGCTTAAATTTCGCAACCTTCAGTTTTTCGCTGTAATAGCTCCAATCCCAAGGCATGAGCTCGCCATTAAAACCTTCCATGAATGCAAATTCCTGAATATCGTGCTTCTCCTTCAGGGCAACTTTATATGAGGCTTCATACAAATCATCCAGTAGTTTATAAACCCCTGCCGGATTCATCGCCATACGTCTTTCCAGAACATAATCAGCATAATTTGAGTAGCCCAGTAGTTTGGCCATTTCAATACGCAGTTCAACAATACGCTTTACATTCTCCTGGTTGTCGAATTCGTTCCCTTTAAACGACTTTAACCCGTACGCCAGATACAACTCTTTCCGCAGTTCGCAGTTATCTGCATACTTCATAAAAGGCAGGTAGCTGGGCATTGTAATGTCGAATATCCAGCCCTCTTTTCCTTTGGCTTTTGCTTTTCCTTCAGCAGCTTCCAAAACTCCATCGGGTAAACCTGCCAGTTTCGATTTGTCGGTAATATGAAGTTCGTACGCGTTGGTTTCTTTCAAAACATTCTCGCCAAATGTTAAAGTTAATGTCGAAAGTTCAGTGCTTATTTTCCTGAATTTCTCTTTGTCATCATCGGAAAGGTTAGCCCCCTTGCGTACAAAACCAACATAACTGTTTTCGAGCAGGGTTTGCTGTTCGGCAGTTAAGTCGAGCGACTCTTTTTGCTTGTAAACCACTTTAATTTTCTCGAAGAGGACAGGATCAAGCGAAATATCGTTCTGAAATTTTGTCAACATCGGAGAAACTTCTTGTGCTATTTTCTGCAACTCATCGTTGGTTTCAGAGCTTAACAAGTTAAAAAATACACCTCCAGTCCTTGCCAGCAATCGCCCTGTTTCATCGAGGGCTACAATCGTATTTTCGAAAGTTGGGGCATCGGTATTGTTTTTAATTGCCACAACTTCAGCTTCACCAATTTTTATAGCTTCTTTAAAAGCAGGTAAAAAATGTTCATTTTCAATTTTACCGAAAGGTGCTGTTTCGCGGGGTGTGTTAAAATCCTGTAAAAGAGGATTATTTTGTGCATTTATCATTCCTGAAATCATTAAAAAAAATATTAATACTTTAATCCTTCCCATTATCTCTTCGTTTAATTTCCAATTAATGCCCTGTAGGCTAAATCATTACAAATAAGGTATCTTGTTGTTCAATTAAAAACTACTTTTTCCTCTTTTTTTTCTTTTCAACCGACCAGCCGAATTTGCCAATCATTTCACCCATGCCGAAATAATGGCCGTGACTGTAAATTAAAGGATTGGCTTTCGAAAAACTAAAGGCTTGTTGTTCGTTCATGTATGTATCGTCAACCGAAACACTTACCACCTCAGAAATAAACATGTGGTGAGTTCCCAGTTCAACTATGTCCTTCACTTTACATTCTATATTAACCGGCGATTCTTCAATTATCGGTGCTTTTACGATTTTAGCCGGGGCCGGTGTAAGGTTCATCTCCTTCCACTTGTTGTACTTTCGGCCTGAGCGGCAACCGCACCAGTCGGTTGCCCTGGCAAGCTTCTCGGTAGTGAGGTTAATTACATATTCGCCCGTACGTTTAATAATATCGTACGAATGCCTTCCGGGACGAACCGAGATGTAACACATGGGAGGGTCGCTGTTGATGGTACCGGTCCACGCAATGGTTATAATGTTGTATTCTTCGGGTGTTTCTCCGCAGCTAACCATAACCGCCGGAAGCGGATAAATAATAGTTCCTGGTTTCCAGTATGTTCTTGCCATTTGAATTAAATTTTACTTATTCCTATTCCAAAGATAAAAAATGCATTCGACGTGTGTGGATTCACTGTGGAAGAAAACTTTACAGGCATTAGTTTCGATAGCCGGTGAGTCGCCCATTTGCATTCCCCGCCAATAATGCCGGTTCAGCACCTCCCCATCAAACGTCATTTTTCCCTCTTCGTTTGCTAAAACCTGTAAGCCAACCAATAAATTAATAAGTAAGAAAATATACCGCTTCATTACGTTTAAATTGGGCGGTAAAAATAAATATTTTTATGTTTCGAAATTCAGATTTTTATTGGCCGAACCGGAAAGGATCAGAATTATAAACAAGTGAGTTTCAATTCTTAAGAAAAAAACTGACTTAAATAACAATTGTTACTATCGCTTTGTCTGGGAGTTACATTTTAAAAGATAGCCAATATTAAATTTATGGTGATAATATTATTAATCAACCGGATCATTCCAGTCACCGTTTTCACGAATCAGTTGTTCCAGTTCTTCAACCGCATTTTCGTACAAAATATGTCGTTTAACCGGTTTTAGTCCTTTATATAAAGTAACCTTGTTGTTTCCGGCTCCAACAAAACCATAGTCCACATCGCCCATTTCGCCAGGCCCGTTAACCACGCATCCCATTATACCAATCTTCAAATGGTCGAGATGTTTGAAATGCTCTTTTATATTTTTGGTTGTTTCAATTAAGTCGAATTCTGTTCGTCCACATCCGGGACAGGATATGAATTCGGTTTTGGTTACTCTCATCCGGCTGGCCTGCAGTATCCCAAAACTTAAATCTTTTAGTTCGGTAAATGTAATGTTTTCGCTATCGTTCGATATGCAAATTCCATCACCGTAACCGTCAATCAATAAACCACCCAAATCGGCAGAAGCTTTAATCTGAAGATCCTCCAGTTGGCTCTCGGCATACTTTCTGTATATGATTACCGGAACTTTCCAGATATGAGTATCCAGTTCCATAAAAAATGCACGTAATTCAGCCATTGGGTTAGCATTAAAACTTTCAAGAATCAGAACCGTTTTCCGTGTCTGTTTCAATTTCATCATTATTTCCGGATTCATGTCTAAAAAACGGTCGAACTCTGCTTTATTTGTACGGATAAATTTCATCCTTCCCCACCGGGTGCTTTCAAACAAATATTCTTCCAGTGA
Source organism: Bacteroidota bacterium (assembly GCA_039714235.1). GTDB lineage: Bacteria > Bacteroidota > Bacteroidia > Bacteroidales > Prolixibacteraceae > Draconibacterium. The sequence goes on from JBDLJS010000034.1 coordinate 30,212, forward strand.
CATTACCGGGTACTCCTCGCCGGTAATATCCAATATTTTATTACCAGAAAGAAAATAATCAGGAATCAGTTTTCCGCGAATAGGAATCATTTCTGCCATGCTGCGTTCGCCCAAATCGGCAACAACAACAGGAAGTTGCTTGTCACCCATGTTTAATACCGGACGTGTTGAACGCCTTTCGTATTCGAACGGATTGGTTTGTGCAATCATGGGTGCAGTTATTGGCTCGTGATTACAATAACTTTTAAAATGATTTACCAGCTTTAATGCCACCGGAATCTCGTTCTTAGGTTTCTCGGTTAACGATATCCTGATTGTGTCGCCAATACCATCGGCAAGCAATGCTCCAATTCCAACAGCAGATCTTATGCGGCCGTCTTCACCTTCACCAGCTTCGGTAACTCCAAGGTGAAATGGAAACTCCATATCTTCGAGGCGCATTTTAAAATTAATTAACCTAACGGTATACACCATTACCCTTGTATTGCTCGATTTTATAGAGACAACAACATTTGTAAAATTTTCTTTTTTACAAATTCGGAGAAATTCCATAACCGATTCCGTTATGCCTGCCGGGGTATCACCGTAGCGGCTCATTACCCTGTCGGAAAGCGAACCGTGGTTGGCTCCGATACGAAGTGCTGTATTTGTTTTTTTGAGTATGTGAATAAAAGGAACAAACTGTTCTTCAATTTTTTCCAGCTCGTTTTTATATTGCTCGTCGGTATATAATTTATTTTTGAATTGTGCTCTTTTGTCGTAAAAATTACCAGGGTTAATCCTTACTTTCGAAACATATTGAGCAGCAATTTCAGCCAGTTTCGGATTAAAATGAATATCGGCAATTAACGGAGTATTGTAACCACGTTCTACCAAATCTTTTTTAATACATTTCAGGTTCTCGGCATCGTGTATCCCTTTTACCGTAACTCTTACATAATCAGCTCCCTTTTTAATAACCCTTATTATCTGCTCAACCGTTGCATCGGTGTCTTTCGAGCTGGTATCGGTCATTGTTTGTATCCTGATTGGATTATCGCCTCCAACAGGAACTCCGCCAATATTTACTTCGGTAGTTTTTTGTCTTTGGTATTTTGTTAAATCGTTTATATAGTTAAAATGATGATCTTTCATTAATTTACGTTGTTAAGCTATATTGCAAATTTAAAGGAATGCGTTAAAAATAAAAAGAATCGACTATTTTTGTTTGCACTATCATTATCATGACCGTAGAAACAAGGAATATAACAAAATTGTTCGGAAAGCAAAAAGCACTTGACAATGTCAGCTTTTCAATAAAAAAGGGGGAGTTGATAGGTTTTTTAGGGCCTAATGGTGCCGGAAAATCAACTATGATGAAAATTATTACCGGCTATTTACCTGCTGATTCAGGCGAAGTTTATTTAAATGGAAACAAAATCTCTTCCGAAAATCTTGAATTCAAAAAAGAAATTGGCTATTTGCCCGAACATAATCCGCTTTACACCGACCTTTATGTAAAAGAATTTCTGGAGATTACCGCCGGTTTTTATAAACTGAAATCCCAGAAAAAAAGAATTTCTGAAATGGTTGAGTTGACAGGGCTGGGCGATGAGCAGCACAAAAAAATCCGTGCCCTTTCTAAAGGTTACCGGCAACGGATTGGTCTGGCACAGGCACTAATTCACGATCCTTCAATCCTGATTCTTGACGAACCTACAACCGGGCTCGATCCAAACCAACTGGAAGAAATCAGGAGTTTAATAAGGGAAGTAAGCAAAGAAAAAACAGTTATTTTATCCTCGCACATTATGCAGGAAGTTGAGGCAGTGTGCAGTCGCGTAATTATTATCAACAAAGGAAAAATTGTTGCCGATGGCGGAATATCGGAAGTGAAAAACGGTAATATAAAACGAAACCAGGTTGTTTTAGTCGAATTTGACAATGCTGTTAACAACGAAAAGTTACTCTCTGTTGAAGGCATAAAAACTGCTGTGTTTAATGATAAATACTGGGAAATAGAATCGGATATCGGCAAAGATATCAGGCCCGCCATTTTTGAATTTGCTGTTCGGAATAATATTACACTTCTGACCTTACAAGAGAAGCAGCAAAACCTGGAAAATGTTTTCCATCAACTAACTCAAAATGATTCCTGAAGTTTCGGTCATCCTCCCATTTTACAATGCAGAAAACACCCTGAAGGATTCCACACAAAGCATTCTGAGCCAGACTTTTCGTAATTTTGAATTGCTTCTGGTCAATAATAATTCGACAGATAAAAGTCTGAAAATTACAGAAAATCTGGCGAAAACAGATTTTCGGATTCGTTTACTCGAAGAGACAAAACAAGGGGTTGCCAACGCTATGAATTGCGGGTTACAAAATGCCCGGGGTAAATACCTTGCACGAATGGATGCCGATGACATTGCCCACCCCGAAAGACTGGAAAAACAGGTGAAATTCCTACATGAAAATCCTGGGATTGAATTGGTCGGCTCCGAAGTAAAATATGTTCCTCACAACAAAAATACAGCCGGATTTCAGCGGTTTGTTGATTGGGTAAATTCATTTCATTTTTCTAAAGAAATTGAACTGAAACGATTTATTGAAATTCCCGTGGTTAATCCAACCATTATGTTTCGAAGGGATATTTTTGAAAAATACGGAGGCTGTATCGATGGCGATTTCCCGGAAGATTACGAAATGCTTTTGCGCTACCTCGAAGCCGGTACAAAAATGGCAAAACTGCCCGAACCGCTTCTGGAGTGGCACGACTACTCCTCCCGCCTCACCCGCACCGACAAGCGTTATTCAACAGAAGCCTTTTTTAAAACCAAGGCCGGTTATTTTAAAAACTGGTCGGATAAAAACAATCCTTTCCATCCCAATATCTGGGTTTGGGGAGCAGGGCGTAAAACGAGGCAACGGGCAAGATTACTGGAAAAGGAGGAATTGAAAATTGATGGATTTATTGATATTGTAAAAGCTAAAACGACACAAAAAACGACCATTCATTTTACTGAAATCCCAAATCCCGGGCAACTGTTTATTGTGCCAATGGTAACAAAACCCGGGGCAAGCAAACTAATTAAAAATTTCCTGTTGAAAGCGAATTATGTTGAGGGGAAGGATTTTATTATGATGGGGTAATTAAATATGAATTCCCCTGGTTTGATACTTTAATAACTCACCGGTTTGTGTATCAAAAAACATGTCGCCATAGATATAATCATCGATCAAAGCATTTATTCTCCAGCAATCCCTAATTTCAACACCCTTTTCTGTTTTTAAAAATATCAAAATATTTATTGTCCCAAATTCATGTTTCAACTCCCAAAAATCTTTACCCGTTCGTTTTTTCAATACATCGCAAGCTTTTGGAATCACATCATCAAGGGTATAAATTTTTACATCAGGAACAAGTGCAATAGGATACCAATTATTGGTAATGTTTAATCTATTAACCTCGTTTTCAAAATAGAAACTAATTTCCGGACCTAAAAACCGTTTACCTTCAATATTTTTTTGACTAATAAAAAATTCATATTTCATATCGCTAATCATTTCATCCCAGAATTCTTCATCTCCGAATTCGATTATATCCTGAAAAAATGATTTGATACATAATCGTCCATAAGGAATCAAATATGGAGCCTCAATCAGGACTTCTTCTTCATAATTTATTTCTATGTCCTCTGAGATTCCCAAAAACTTTTTATATCGTAAAACTATTGAATCTATTTTTGATATGAAGAAGACCTTTTCAATTGAATCATATTCATTTAGTACAATCTCACCCTCAACAAAACCATACTCATTAAGTCTCAATCCTTCATGAATATTAATTTTCTGAAAATCAGCATTCACAGCATCCCATTCGCTTTGATTTAAAACTTTGTAAGTAGTTGGATAACCGGGCTCGGGCAATGGTTTTGGAGTTTCCTCTTTTTGGCAGGCCGAAAAAGCAACAATAAAAATTAAAAGGTTGAATATCCGTGTGTTCATCTTTGATAATTTCGTTCGATAAAACAAAATTACACATTAATGTTCAAACAAAAGTTTATAATTAAGGTTAAGTGATTTAAATTAATTCTAAATAACTTTTTTATTATAAATAAACATTTTACATTTGCACCCGCTACGTGGAAAGATTTGAGATTGATTGCAACCACATGAAAAAAATGCTAAAGCAATCGTGCTTTATTTTTCAAAATTCAATCCGTATCCCGCAGCTAAAATTTTTTAATGTTTAATTGTGCTGAATGATTTTCAGCTAAAAATTTTTAGGGATTATGAACTATTTATTTACAAGCGAATCGGTTTCGGAAGGCCATCCCGATAAGGTTTCCGACCAGATTTCCGATGCATTGCTCGACGAGTTTCTGGCATTTGATCCAAACTCGAAAGTGGCAATTGAAACGCTGGTAACTACCGGACAGGTTGTTGTTGCTGGCGAAGTAAAATCGAAAACTTATGTTGATGTACAGGAAGTAGCACGACGGGTAATTAACAAAATTGGTTACACCAAAGCAGAATATCGTTTCGACGGCGATTCGTGCGGTGTATTAACCGCCATACACGAACAAAGCGACGACATTAACCGCGGAGTTGATAAGGAAGATAAAAAGGAGCAGGGTGCAGGCGACCAGGGCATGATGTTTGGTTACGCCAGTAAAGACACCGATAACTACATGCCTCTATCGCTTGAATTATCGCACGTTATTTTGCAGGAACTTGCTGTCATCCGACGCGAGGGTAAAGATATGACATATCTTCGCCCCGACTCAAAATCGCAGGTTACTATTGAATATAGCGAAGACAATGTTCCGGTAAAAGTGCATACCATAGTGGTTTCGACCCAGCACGACGAGTTTGATGCCGATGAACCAATGCTGGCAAAAATTAAAGACGATGTAATCAATATTTTAATTCCGCGCGTAAAAGCCAAATTACCAGAGCGTAATCAGGAATTGTTTGGTAACGATATTATTTACCACGTAAATCCAACAGGCAAATTTGTAATTGGTGGGCCTCACGGCGATACAGGTTTAACCGGCCGTAAAATTATTGTTGACACTTACGGAGGGCGTGGTGCACACGGTGGAGGCGCATTTTCGGGTAAAGATCCTTCGAAAGTTGACCGTTCGGCTGCCTATGCCGCACGTCATATTGCCAAAAACATGGTTGCTGCAGGTGTTGCCGACGAAATTCTGGTGCAATTGGCCTATGCAATTGGTGTTGCTGAACCTGTAGGTGTTTTTGTAAATACTTACGGCCGCTCGAATGTTGAGTTGTCGGATGCTGGGATTGCAGAAAAGGTGAAAGCAATTTTCGATTTACGTCCTTCGGCTATCGAAGAAAGGTTAAATCTGCGCTGCCCTATTTATCTCGAAACAGCAGCTTATGGTCACATGGGGCGCACACCGGTAAAAGTTAAAAAAAGTTACGAATCGCCATACTGGGGAAAATTTGAAAAAGATGTGGAGCTATTTACCTGGGAAAAACTTAATTTTGTGGACAAAATTAAAGAAGCTTTCGGGATTTAAAACGTGAACTATTTATTGATACTTCAATAAATTTCACTTCCCAGAATTCCGGGGGTAGTATTAATAATACGCCTAAAGGACGGACCGTCAATTGACGAATCGTCCTTTTTTTGGCTTTAAATGAAACATATATCCAATTTAATCGAATAAAATTGTACAGAAACAATGTTAAAATTAAAGCCATGAAAGAAAAGCTAATTACCATTGTAGTTTTGCCTTATTCAAAAGCACATATTTTTAAAATGCTGCTCGAGGCAAAAAAAATTGAATGTGAACTCGAAGAGGTACATTTAATTGAAGGAGCCAGGCCCTCAACGGTCCGCGTAAAAATCCTGGAAAAAGATATTCAAAAAGCTGTTCCTGAACTGGAAGACTTTTTAGGTAAAAAACCAGATCTGTCTGAAATACAGGAACAAAAAACTGAACGGCAGATACTTATTCCGGTCGATTTTTCAGAAGTTTCCGAAAAAGCAGGGATGCTGGCGTTTAATCTTGCCAGTCATTTAAAAGCAAATTTAGTATTTATGCACTGTTACATCAATCCAATTATTCATTCTATACCGTACAGCGATGTTTATGCATACGATTCATCGGCTTTGTATAAAATCGATCAGGCCGAAAAAAATGCCAATGAAAAATTTAAAAAATTCATGACAAACCTGGCAGATAAAATCGGAAAAGAGCGATGGGAATCAGTGAACACCGAAATGATTATTAAAGCGGGTTATGCCGATGAAGACATTCTGGCTTATTCGCGAAAGCACCTCCCGCGGCTGATTGTGATGGGTAGCGGAGGAGACAACCATTTACATAAAACTGTTGGCAGCGTTACTGCCGATGTTATGTACAATGCACCTGTTCCGGTACTGGTAGTACCCGAAGAGATGCCGGAGAAAGAAATAAGCGGGTTTACCAACGTTTTGTATGCCACCGATTTCGACGAAAAAGATTTTGTTGCGCTTGATAAATTAATGTCGCTTCTTAAACCTTTCGACATGACTATAACCTGCGTGCATGTAGGCCAGCCAAAAGGTGATGAATGGGATTTGGCACGCCTGGAAGGGATGAAAGATATTCTGCATAAGAAATATGAGAATAAAAAATTCGGCTGCAAACTTATTGTCGGGAGCGACATATTACAGTCGCTCGAGAATTATATTGAACATGAAAAAGTGGATTTGTTGTCGTTAACTACGCATAAAAGAAATATGATTTCGAGGCTGTTTAATCCCAGCCTGTCGAAAAAAATGGTATTTCATACGCATACGCCACTTTTGGTTTTTCATGCATGAATACCTCAAACTACTTACAATAGCCGGCTTACGGCTCGTTGAAGTCGGTTGTTTGACAGTACTGATAATAATTTTTGCAGTTTATAAAAAACATATTATATTTGCACCCGCGTTCTGAAAGAAATTTCGTTTGAAATAAAAATATATTGCGGGATGGAGCAGTTGGTAGCTCGTTGGGCTCATAACCCAAAGGTCGTAGGTTCAAGTCCTGCTCCCGCTAC
>JBDLJS010000035.1:0-37221 GCA_039714235.1 Bacteroidota bacterium
TTATCTAAAAATAAATCCGTTTTTTAACTCGTCTTCCGGGTCGAACCAGAAACTGTTTTCCCCTGTAACGTGGGCGGTTCCCGAAACCTCGGGAATAACAGCTTTGTATGGGCCAAAAGTTGTCTCTTCAGCAATCTCAACCGTCATGGTTGTTCCCAGAATACTTTCAATCGTTATTTTTTCATTTGCCGAAAGTTCGTTTTTATAAGCGTGCAGTGCAGCTCTTGCACTTACTCCCGATCCTGTGGCAGAACGGTCGACCTCACCTTCGGCGAACACACATACATTCCGGCTGTGGTTATCCGGGTTTTGGGCTTTGCCTGTAAAAATAGTGCCGTATAAAAATGAAAGGTCGTCTTCGAAAGGATGTTGTATTTCGAAGTTATTCATAACTGCCTTTTTAATTTTTTTACCCCAGTCAACAAGTTGGTTGAAATCTTTCTCTTCCAGCCCGATGCCAATAGAATCAGCTTCAACAAACGCATAAAATGCCCCACCAAAAGCTATATCAAATTTTATTTCGCCAATTCCGGGTACTTCTAATTTTTTATCGGTCAGCAAAACAAACGATGGTACATTTTTAAAATAAGTTCGAATAGCATTGCCATTTCTCACCTCCGCCCTCGCACGTATAATTCCCGGAGGGGCATCAATAGCATATTCGTTGTTTTCTTTTTGCAGCCAGCCTGTATCGTGCATTAATTTTACCAGGGCAATAATGGCGTGGCCGCACATGGTGCTGTAACCTTCGTTATGCAGAAAAAAAGTACCAAAATCAGAATCCTGATTTTGTGGTTCAGTAATTACAGCCCCGTACATATCGGCATGGCCGCGAGGTTCCCACATTAGTCCGGTACGTATATAATCCAGGTTATCCCTGAAAAAGCGGCGTTTTTCCAGAATCGTGTTTCCCTTAATTTCGGGTAATCCGCTTTTAATCACGCGCAATGGCTCGCCTCCGGTATGGAGATCTATGGTTTCAATTTGCATCCAGTTTTTGGGTGGCTGCCAGTTGAACCTGCCAATTGGATTTTTGCTCATTTTATAGGTTTTCTTACTTTAGTCTGCAAGTAAAAAATATTTATCTGTTTTAAAAATGAAGAAAACCATATTCTTAGCCTTTATTGCCTCTTTTATTTGCTGGCATGCTTCGGCTCAAACACTTCCAAAAGTAGAAATGGAAACTTCCTTTGGAGAGATTATTATTGAAATAGACACTGTTAATGCACCCATTACTTCTATCAATTTCTTAAATCATGTTGAAAAGGGAAACTTTATGGAAGCTATTTTCTACCGTGTAGTAAGAATGGATAACCAACCCGGTAATGATATTAAAATAGAGGTTATTCAGGGTGGACTTTTTGACGATAAAAAAATTGAGAAGATTGAAACTATTCGTCATGAAACAACAAAAGAAACAGGGTTAAAACATTTAAACGGCACAATCTCCATGGCACGGATGGATCCGGGAACCGCCTCGACAGAATTTTTTATTTGCGTTGGCGAACAGCCTGACCTAGATTACGGTGGTAACCGTAACTCTGATGAACAGGGCTTTGCTGCTTTCGGACAGGTCGTTAAAGGTATGGATGTGGTTAGGAAGATTCAAAAAGCAGAAGATAATAACCAGTACCTGACAGAACCTGTCAGTATTCAAACTATAGCTATAATAAAATAAAAAGTGGCCCCGAAGAGCCACTTTTATCACGTTAGATAATATTTGGTTAAATAACAATTGTTTTACAAGACTTATTCTGCTAACTACTTATTAATTGCAAATATTCAGCAAAATAATTCCATCATTAGGACCCGGGCCATCGCTTGCTGCATCGTCACCAAACGGACCAACAATAATATAGGAGTGTTCCTCTTCAAACATACCTTTTGTATATGAAAATTCAAGTTCTGTTGTTCCTTCAGGAACATTTACAACATGAGTGCTTTCTGAACCGGTACATGTATAATCTGTACTAACTCCATCAATAACAACTGTCATAAATGCACCATCCCAACCGTCACCCCACGAATCTGTAAATATAAGGGTATAATCGCCTGCAAACGGAGTTACAGGTAAACATTTAATCGTAACCGCATAAGCAAAAGGTGATGAGAAAAATGATCCACCAGTAACAGTACCAGAAGCATTAGTACTGGTAAAACTCTGACCATCTGTTAATATCAGCTCAAACCGATATATAAATTGATCGCCTCCGGAATATTCGCCTTCTGATAAACCGCTGGCTGTTAGTGCTTCCGATAATTTCATGCTAAGATTAAGTAAAGGAAGTCCATTTTCACTTGCAGATAAATCATTTGGAGTGAATGTCGAAACCAGTACCTCGTCTTTGTTATTGTCAACACCATCGTCTGTATTGTCAACAAAACTTTGATACAATTGTATTTTAGAAACCAAATTTCCGTTTTCACTGTCTTGTTCCTCTACTTCTACATTAAACATATAAGTCGTATTATCAACATCATAGAAATTGTATGTATTAGAGAAACTAAGAGTTCTTAATATCGCACCTCTTTGCACATTTTCAAAAACATCATCGATGGTATTGTTTTCGATCTCGCACGATTGTGCCAGAGTAAACACAATAAACAATGCAAGTATTTTATTTATATAATTTTTCATATCTAAATAATTTTAAATTTCTAATTCGCTTCCGGCACGCCACCTACATCCCAAAACACTGGTTGTGTATGATCTGATTTTTGTGTCATGTTAGAGTTTGTATTTACAGCATTCGACGGATAGAACAACGACCTGATAAAAGTACCCGGATTCGGGTCAAGATTTGGCTGTAATGTTCTTGGATATCCGGTCCGTCTGTAAAAATTGTAAGACTCTATACCGTTACCAAATACCGTAACAAATAACTGTTCTCCTAAAATATCCCATTTCCCTTCTGTGTCAGCACCATCAAAGGCGGTACCAATAAAATCGATAAAATCTGTCACATCGGTTTCGGTAGGTTCAAACGAATGGTCGGCACCGGCGTCTAATGCTGCAAAGCTTTGTACCTTGGTTATGGATTTGGTAAGCCCTTCGAGCATAAATGTTTTAGCTTCAGCAGCATTTCCTGCATCCAAAGCAAGTTCGGCACGCATAAAGTCAATCCATGCAGCTGTTAATATCGGGGTAATTCCGTTACCGCTACCTCCAACGCCTGAAGATATTGGAGTAAAGCTGTCATCGTCGAATTTACCACCGGCCGGGTAAACACCAAATGTGGTTCTTAACAAACCATCTGGTGGAATGCCGTCAGTATCACCGTGGTCTCTGCCCCAGTACCCGCTGTTCAGGAAACAAAAGGTAAATCCTCCCTGCGAATAATGCATCGGAGCTTCTTGCAACGAGCACTGCAACAGTTGCTCATCAGGATCGATTTCAGCACCTGGTACAACATTGGTTTGCCGGTAAAAGTAGTACCTGATTCTTGGATCGGTTGTTACCATCATCTGGTTCATTAACCAGTTCGACATGTAATCGTTTGCCCCGGTTGGAGTGTAATTTAAACCGTAACGCGGATGCCTGGTGTCTGGCCCGGTTGGGCTAGTTGCAGGCCATTCGTACTGAAAATCGTCATCGGTAGAACTGATATAGTTACCGGAATTAATAATTGCTTCAATACTGGATACAGCGCCTGGATCAACCAGCCGTCTCTGGAAATATAAACGCATTTTCAATGTATTGGCTGCTTTAATCCATAGGTCGTAGTCGTTATCGTAAAATAGGTCAATTGCAGGAGACACTGTAGCATCGCTTTCAAAGTTTGCAATGGCATTATCGAGTAATGTCAAAGCCGCATCGTAAATGGATGCACCATCGTCGACTGCCGGATTTAAGTTTTCGGCTCCCATAGCAGCTTCTGTATAGGGAACATCGCCATAAAAATCGACCATTGCGGTTATTACATATGCTTCAATAAACTGTGTAATACCGATATGCCTTGTCAGTGCGTTTTCTTCTGCAAGAGGCATCATTGCCCTGATATCGGCAAGAATCCCCAAATAGGCATTGGTCCATTCATCGTTAGAATCGCTTGGTTGATATGTGCTGCTATACTGGTTGCTAGCCGTATTACTCAGAGAATAAATCCTGGTTAATTCTCCGCCAAAAAGAGACAATCCATCTCCGTTTGTTCTACCACCCGACGACCAGTTGTCGTTTGCATCATAATCAGCATCGCCTTCAATTTGTCTTACAAAGTCTTCCTGAATAGAATTTAGGAAGAAATCTACATCAGCTTGAGAAGGCGTTAAATAATTAGGATTTTCAGTAAGGTTTAATTCGAACAAATCGCACGAAGAAAAAATTACTAAAACTGTTAAAGCTAATGTTTTAAGATATCTGTTAATGTTTTTCATTTCAATGATATTTAAAAGGTTATTTTAGCACTTATCCCATATCTTCTGGCACTTGGTCCGTTTATATAATCGAAACCAAAGCCATTGCCAACACCAAGACCGGATGTGTTCGGATCGAACCTCGCTCCGTCGGGTGTATTTATTGCATCGTACCAAAGGTTATAACCAGAGGCAGTTATAGAGACTGCTCCCAGAGGAGTGTTGGATAAAAGTTTGGAAGGCAGTGTGTAAGATAGTGATACTTCCTGCAACCGTATTGTTGTAGCATCATAAACCTGCAATTCGTCGGGTCCAAACAGTACATTACTGAAATAGTAATCGGAATTGTTTATCTGGAATGTGTTTTTGTTTCCATCAGCATCGACTCCCGGCAAAACATAAGTGTTTTCCCTGTCAATAGTTTCTGTTATTAATCCTCTACCCAGTAACGTTGCAATTGTTGACGAATAAACATCGCCCCCATGAACATAGTTGAACTGGAAACTCAGGGCAAGATTCTTGAATGAAAATGTATTCGTCAGGTTGGATATCCAGTCAGGATTTGGATCTCCAATAATTCCATCCTGAGGATCGGTAACATAAAGTCCGTCGTTACCTACAATTTTCTCTCCTGTTTCTTCGTGCCTTAAAATCCTGCCTCCATGAAAAATTCCAAGTGGTTCACCTTCAATTGCGGCATTACCAAGATTATTAAATCCGCTGTAAATTACCAGATCGGTATTAAGCCCAAGGTCGATAACCTCGGTTTCGTAGGCTGTAAAATTCAGGTTTGTATTCCATTTAAAACCATCGGCTGCAGTATTCTCAATAATGTCAACACCCAAATTAAATTCTATACCTTTATTCTGAATTTCGCCAATGTTGGTTCTTACAGTTGTATAGCCTGATGCCGGATCCAGAGGCCGGTTAATAATCAGGTCTTTGGTTGTTCTTTTATAAAGAGATAAATCGAGCGCAACTCTGTTCTTCCACATTACTGCGTCCATTCCAACTTCAAATTCTTGCAATAGCTCCGGTTTCAGGTCCGGATTACCTAATATAAACCCGGTAGTGTTGGTAACAATGTTTGCTCCCGAACCGTCCTGCAGGTCATAAGTGTTTAAAAATAAGGTGTTGGAAACCGGATAATCCATGTCGCCAAAGTTTGCCGACGTACCGTATCCAACTCTTAGTTTTAGGTAATTTAAACCATTTTCTGTTTTAATATCTTCAAAAACAGTTGTTGGCAAGAATGATAAACTGGCACTCGGATAAAGGACTGACCTGTTCTCTTCAGAGAAGTTTGAAACCCAGTCTTTTCTGCCGGCTAATGTCAGATATACAAAATTACCATAATCCATTTCCAGCTGTCCGTAAGCTCCGATAATGTTTCTTTCGTAAAACGACTCAATTTCAAGATGATTCAGGAAATTGAAATGTCGGAGTACATTATAAACTTGCTGATTATCGCTGGCCACACCATTTTGGTCGAATATTTCCATTTTTACAGTACTTCCCAGGTTAAAAGCAATGCCAATATCATCTGTAATATCGTAATCTCCGCTAACCGTAATGTTGTGGTCGAAAATTGAATTTACATTATTCCAGGTTTCATAAAAACCACTCAGCATTCTTACGTCGCCACTGTTTGTATTAACGCCACCTCTATTTTGATAATTTATATTGCTTTCGTTATAAACATCAATACCTACCCGGTACATTATTTTCAGGTGTTCGTCGAATGTATATTCAAGCGATGCTTTCCCATAAAACCTGTTGGTTATCTGCTGTGTGCCGGCATTATTAATTGTCCATAAAGGATGCTGAATACTGTTGTTTTGCCGGTAATAAACACTTCCTCCCGTTACCGGATCCTGGTAGGGTAACCCCATCAGGTCGATACTTCGGGGAGTAAACCATAAATCGCCAAAAACTGACGATCCGGTACCTGTTGCCCCATTACCCTGACTTAATGCTACAGGTGGAGAAACAAAGTCTGTTTTGGCAAAATTCATAACACCGTTAACCGTAAAGTTATTGGTGAGTTTCGCATTACCTCCAACACTAAGTGTATTTCTGTTTACTTTGTTGCCGGGCGTAAATCCTTTATCGCTTAAATTGCTGTAATTAACATTGTAGGAGATATTGCCATTGTCAGATGCTCCTCTAATGTTTACAGAAGAATTTATAATGTGTCCTGTTCGGAAGAAATCCTGAACGTTATTATATGGTTTCCATTCGTACCGGGCATCCTGAAACTCGGGGAAAGCTGCCTGTATAGCTGCCGTTGAAGTAGAATACGGATGAGGAAGTGTGCCGTTTTCATCGATGGCTGCACTGTTTCCCCAACCTGCAACACCCTCTTCTTTAAAGCTCGGGCCCCAATTACTGAAGAACCATCCAAAAGCCTGGTCGAAGCCATTACCATATTCGTTTTGATAATCTGGTAATGAGGCGATTTCATTTTGGAAATAGGAAGATGTAACAGTAATCTCTGTTTTCTTCCTGGCTTTACCAGCTGCCCCGGCTTTTGTTGTAATTAAAATTACGCCGTTTCTTCCTTCAGAACCATAAAGTGTTGAAGCTGCCAATCCTTTTAGCACACTCACACTTTCAATACTGTTAGGATCGAGATCCAAAAACCTGCTGGAACCGTTATTACCGTTTATAAAATCGCTTCGGGCACCCTCGCGACCCATGGAATTATAGTCGCTGCTAAACGGAACGCCATCAACAACAAACAGAGCCTGGTTGCTGGCGCTAAACGAACTTAATCCCCTTATAATAACATTGGTACCAGAGCCCGACAAACCACTTTGCTGAACAACTTGTACTCCTGACGATTTGCCACTCAAAACCCTGGCAATATCAGCCTGGCCCCGTTGCTCAATCTGCTCGTTCGAAATTTCTGTTACCGCATAACCAAGTGCCTTCTTTTCTCTTTGAATCCCCATTGCAGTTACAATAACTTCTTCAACACCAACTGCTTCTGCCTCCAGTTCAACATTGTAAACCAATGTCTCCGTAATCGGGACTTCCACAGTTCTCATCCCTACAAAGGAGAAAACCAGCACTTCGTTTTCAGGAACCGTTAAATTAAAGTTTCCTTCAACGTCTGTCACCGTTCCGGTTGTTGAATTTTTAACAACCACCGAAACACCGGGAATTGGTGCACCATCGTCAGCCGATGTTACCTTTCCCGATATTTGCTTTGTTTGGGCGAACACTGAACTCACTCCGAAACAAAAAGCTACAATGAAAAGTAGTAGTTTTTTCATAGATTAAAATTTATATTAATACTAAAGCTTCAATTACCCTTCGCTTTATTTTTATTGACAAAAAAGAAACTCCCGCCGGGGAAACGGGAGTTTGAAATACCTGCCAGCCGGTCAGATACCTGTACTTTTACATTTTTTAAATGCTGTTTAATATATTTCTATGTAAAAGTGGAGTGCTTTAGCATAAGCTATTTTCCCCGGACTCCCCGTTAATAAGTATTCAGATTCTGTTTATTCAATAGTTATCTGATTTTTAGCTTGTATCAAACTTACTGATATATAGAATACAAGAAGAAAAATATCAATGAATGGCAGACTTTGAAGGGTTAATACAATTAAATGCCACACATGATATATGTCATGTTGTTGGTGGGTTATTTTATGTCGTTTGCAGAATAATTCGATGGGTTTACAGATAAAAAATAAAAATGGCCCCCGAAAGGGCCATTTTTATTTTTTATACAATTAATCTGATTATAAATTCTGATCGTCTTCAGAAATTTCAGGATTGTTGTTTATTTCATTTTGAGGAATTAAGTGAATAAGCTTTGGATCGTTATACTGATAATCTGGTAGAATTTCAGGATGGTTTGTTCCTTCGTAATTTCTTACCATTGTCCGTTTAAATCTTTTAGCATACCAAAGCGATTTTCCTTCGCCCCAAAGCTCAATTCGGGCCTGTAAATGAATCATATCCAAAAGGTCCTGGCCACTAAGTGACGAAATATTGTAAGGATTGGAACCATAACTTCTTAATCTTACCAGTTCGCTCAGTAATTGTTTAGCACCACTTTCATCACCTGTTCGGGCTTTAGCCTCAGCTTCAATCAGATACATTTCGGCCGAGCGCATTAATACGTATGGCGATAACCAGTCACCACTAAGTTCAGGTGTATCATAAAACTTAAAGTTAAATGCCTGGCCATTGTACGAAAATGCCTCATATCTGCAGTCGGTGGTATCTATTTGTGCAAACAGAGCCGCATCCATTACCTTATACATTTGAATAACGCCGGCATAGCCCGGATCCAGATTGCTCATGTGTGAGAAAAACGAGTCGTAATAACCCGTTGTTTCGCTGTTAATGTCGATTGCCCACATCCATTCAGGGTTTGTTATTGTGTGGAATCCGTCGAGCCACTCTTCGGGCGACATTAACGGAAAATCTGTTTTGGCCTCGTTGGCTTTTTGAGCAGCTTTTACAAAATCGCCCATGGTCATTGCCACCTGCGCGTAAACACCAGCCGTTACTGCGGTGTGTGCTGCGGTGTTTGGCAAAAATTCAATTGCCGGATCGGAAAAAGCCTGTGTCGCTGCATCCAGATCGGCAAGAATCTGGTCGTATACTTGTTGAATTGTTCCTCTGCCTGTTGGCTCTGCACTTGATGAAAGAATAACCGGTACACCCGGAGCATCAGCATTGTCGACATAAGTATGCTGATACCAGTTTATCAACTTAAAATAATAGAAAGCGCGTAATGTTGCAGCCTGGGCATAAATCGATTTCAACTGCAAATCATCAGGTATTTCCGGCATGGTTTCCAGAATACCGTTTAAGGTATAAATCTGGTTATAACTTGTTTCCCAAACACCTGCTGTTCTCCTGTAAGTCGCAACGTGCTCGTTTACCTGGTACGAATCCCAATACCAAGCGTAACCCTGCCTGGTCATTACAATATCGCTGGCATACATGTCGGCTACAATATCCCACGAGCGAACACCTGTATAAGGTTCACGGTCGATATTCCCATTTCTTTGAAGGAAACCATATACGCCATTTAATTTTCCCTGAAATACACCAACCAGTTTCGATTCAGGCAACCCGGCAAGTTGTTCAGGAGTAACCTGTGCCTGTGGCTCAAGGTCCAGAAAATCTTCGCTACATCCGAATACGAACAGGAAGATTATTATTGCTGATATAAATTTTAATTTCTTCATTTTAATCAATTTTTAGAATACAACTTTAACACCAAATGAAAGTGAACTCAGTGGCATGTACTGGTAATCGTTGGATGTACCGGTCCATGTTCCCGACGGATAAAATCCCTTACGCTTTGTAAGCATAAACAGATTGTTACCGGTAACATTAAAACTAATGGACTCCGACAGTAATCTTCTGCTTAGTTTATTCGGAAGAGTATATCCCAAACGGGCATTTGTCAGACCCAGGTATGATGCATCGGTTAACCACCGGCTGTGCCTGCCGTTAACATCTTTATCGAGGTCTGCTGTTAAACGTGGAATGTCGGTTTCGTCGCCCGGTTTTTGCCAGCGGTCAGCTACATCGGCGTGGTAGTTTCCGTTACCTACTGCACGCGATGTATTCATCATGGCTCTGTATGTATCATCGTAAGCTTTACCGCCAATCTGGTACATAAAGTTCATATCGAGAGTAAAACCATATAAGAACATGTTTACCCCAAATCCACCGGCCATATCTGGTACCGCGGTACTTCCTTCGAATGTTCTTGTCCCTTCCGACCAAAGATTAGTAGTTTCCCAGGTTATTTCACCTTTTTCATTAATCTCGTCAATGGTAGAGGCATTTAAATCTGAAATCGGATCGCCGTTTCCATCTATAGCTTGCTTGTAAAGTGCTTCACCAGTTTCCATATCAACACCTGCGTAAAGAACAAGGTACCGATCGTAAATCGAACGGCCTTTTTCATACCCGAACGAACCGTTTTGTATAAACAGCGATTCTTCTCCGGTTGCCAAATCGACAGGCATTTTGGTAATTTCGTTTTTATAATAACCACCATTAACCGATAAAGTCAGATTGAAATTATCTTTAATAACAGGGGAGTAGTTTAGGGTAAACTCAAGCCCCTGGTTGCGCATATCCAAATCGTTCACCCAAATGGTTGCATAACCCAACGAAAGGGGCATGTCTCGCTGATAAAGCATGTCGTAAGTGTCGCGGATAAAGTATTCAACTTCGCCACTTAGTTTACTCCATAAGTCGAATTCCACCCCGGTGTTAAATGTTTTATTCGATTCCCAGGTAAGGTTTGGATTTCCTTTTTCGCTAAAGGCAATGGCAATTGCGCCGTTCAGGTTTTGTACATCAAGTAAATCGTAGCTCGGGTACGACTGATCGAGACTTTCGTTACCCTGAACACCATAACTGGCCTTTAGTTTTAATAGGTCAATCCAATCATTTCCGGCCATAAAACTTTCGTCGTTTATCTGCCACGATGCACCTACCGACCAGAAATCTCCCCAGTGATTATTGGTAAACCTTGAAGAACCGTCTCTACGGTACGACAGGTTTAAAAAGTATTTTCCATCGAAATCGTATTTTACCTGGCTGAAGTAACTTTCGATGCGACGTTGGAAAAGGTCGGAACTTAAATCTGTCATAAGAATGGCATTATCGAATTCAGGAACTTTTTCTTTTAACGTGGTTTCTTTGCGTAAATAGGTATACCTGTTCTGATAACTCCAGGCTTCGTGCCCGGCCATTACAGAGAATGTATGATTATCAAATTGTTTTGCCCACGTGAGAATCTGATTCCAGGTGTATATCTGGTTTTGGTTTATGGTTCTGCTGATATACCCTTTATTCTTTGCATCGCCGTAATAAGAGTTGGATTGCGAGTAAAAAGAATTGTTAAACCAGGTAAGGCCAAAGGTTGAGGTGAATATGAAATCTTTAAGGAAATTGATTTCAATACTTGAGTTGGTATTAATCTCATTCCTGACAGTATACCTTTCATCCAGTTCGTAAGCGCCTACCGGATTTACAAAAACGTTGTAATTCCTGTTTTTAGCCACAGTGTTCTCAGGTGTTGTTCCGTCCGAGTAATCGTACATAAAATTACCCGTTAACGGATCAATTATTTTATTTCCATCGTAATCGTACATAAACACCTGATAGATGGGGGGCATGTTGTTAACAAACGCAAAAGCATTGTTTGCCCTGCCTGCTGTTTCTGCAACCGATGCATTTTGTTTAAAGTACGAATACGATACTTTATTATTTACTTTCAACCACGGTTTTGCCTGGTGATTTAGATTAACAGTAGTGGTTAGCCTGTTAAAATCGGATTCAATAACATAACCTTCGTCGTAATTGTAGTTAAACGAAGTAAAGTAGGTAGTTTTATCGTTACCACCGTTAAAGTTAATACCCAGCTTACGGCTCATGCCGTTTTTTATCAGTTCGTCTTCCCAGCTATCGGTTATTAACCGTTGGGCATTGGGATTAAACGAGCCGTCAGTCATTACCAGTTCGGTATCAGATTCATCAATACGGCTGTCACCGGTAACATCAAACTGGCTGTAACCTCCCAACTGATCAACTAAATTGTCGGTTGCCCACTGCCTGGCTTCTGATTCCGACAGGGGATTTGGCCCATACTGCTTCCAGTTTTTTAAGGCTTCCCACGAGTAGATATTGTAATCTTGCGGTGAGTTTACAACATCGTAAAAAGGATTTATGTGCATATTCATACCATAATCCATGGTAACCTCAATTTTTGAATCGCCTTTTTTTCCTTTTTTTGTGGTGATAATAATTACCCCGTTTGAAGCACGGCTACCGTAAAGTGCAGCTGCCGAGGCATCTTTCAGAACTGTGTACGACTCGATATCTTTTGGATCGATAGACGCAATATTCCCGTTATAAGGCACCCCATCCAACACATAAAGTGGCGATTGCGATGCATTCAGCGACCCAATACCCCTAATGCGTATTTCAGAAGGATTACCAGGTTGTCCGGATGTAGTAACTACCTGAACCCCGGCAATTTTACCTTCCATCGACTTAGCCAGATCGATTGATTTGGTCTTTTCCAGTTCCTCGGAATTAATCTGTTTGGCAGAACCTGTATACGACGATCTTTTGGCAGTACCATAGGCCACCACCATAATTTCGTCGACACCAATAACATCGTTCTGCATGGTTACGGTATAAATGTTCATAGAGGTTACCGGAACTTCAACTGTTTTCATCCCGACAAAGGAGAAAACCAGCGTTTCGTTTTCCGGCACATTAAGTGTAAATTCTCCATCGGCATTTGTAACGGTCCCCATAGTAGAGCCTTTAACAACCACCGACACTCCGGGAATTGGTGCTCCATCATCTGCTGATGTTACCTTTCCCGTAATTTGCTTTGTTTGGGCGTAGATTGAGCTCACTCCAATAAACAAAGCAACAATTAATACTAGTAGTTTTTTCATAGATTAAAATTTATGTTAACACTAAAGCTTCAATTACCCTTCGCTTTAAAATTTTGTACAAAAAGAAACTCCCGTCGGGGAAACGGGAGTCTGTTAACCTTTAATACATCTGATATTTACACTTTTTTAAAGCTGTTTAATTCTGTTTCTATGAATGTAAAAATCAGTGTGCGTACCTTTAAAATATTCCCCTAACTCCCTTGTTTTCATAATTTTATTCCGAAAATCCATTAAGAATTTCCCGAATTATTTAGCTTTTTGTTCAAACATACGGATATGGGTAACATCGGGGGAAAAATATCAACGAACAACCTATTTGGGTCGGTTAACAATAAGATTTGTTATGCGTTTTGGTTGATTTGTTTTTTTATGCAGTTAACAGATGAAAATTGTTATTTCATAGACTGAGGGAGGGTAACCTATGAGCAAAAATAAGGCGGGAAATAATCCCGCCTGGTTAATTTTTAAGCCGCAATGTCGGCAAAAGCTTCTGCCAGAACATCCGGAAACTGATCTTTAAAATTCTCATAACACCAGTCGTGTAGCTCGTTTAACTGGTTTGGTTCTACCCATTTAATGCATTTGTTTAATTCTTTTCTGAATAATTCTTTACTAAAACTCACTTTGGGCAGAATTACTTTTGCATATTCCAACATGGTTTATGTCTTTTAAATGTTACTATTAAAGTTAACATTCAAAATCTAAAATCATTATGCTGAAAAGTATGGTTTAACACAAATTAACTAAGGTCTTTTATACACTTATTTTCTATCGGCTTGTAACATTGATAGTTAGAAAAAAAGTGTATAAATATGTTTCTAAACATGTAGATAAATAGAACCTTTTTGAAATTTAATCTGGTGCATTTTAACTCGGTGAGAGCATATTATTTACAAACCGGGAAACAGATTTTTCAAAACTTTCATCAGCATTAAAAGAGTTTACAAAGGCACTCCCGATTATGGCCCCGTTTGCATATTTGCAGGCGTTTGTAAAAGTTGAATTATCAGAAATTCCAAACCCGATTAACCTCGGATTTTTTATATTCATATTCTTTATCCGTTCAAAATAATCATGGTGAAAGTCTTCTACCTTTTTTCCTGCCCCGGTTGTCGATGCAGACGAAACCATATAAATAAATCCGGAGCTTGCATCGTCAATCTGCCGGATGCGTTCTTCTGATGTCTGGGGTGTAATTAAAAGAATATTGTGTAGGTTATTTTCTTCAAAAATTGGCTTGTACTCTGCTTCATATTCATCGAGAGGTAGGTCGGGAAGGATTGTCCCGTCGATTCCAACCTCAGCGCACTTTTTACAAAATTCTTTTACACCAAATTGATAAACCGGGTTAAAATACCCCATTAGAACCAACGGGATTTTTACCGATTCGCGAATTGTCTTTAATTGCTCAAAAAGCAGGTTTATACTCATGCCGTTTTGTAAAGCTACTTCGCTGCTTTTCTGAATGGTAGGCCCATCCGCAGTCGGGTCGGAGAATGGCATGCCAATTTCTATTATGCCCACCCCATTTTTTTCCAGTTGCTGAATTATTTCAACAGTATCGTTTAAGTTTGGGAAACCGGCTGTAAAGTAAACCGATAATATGTTCTCTTTTTTTGTTTCGAAAAGTTGGTTGATCCTGTTTTTCATGTTTAAAAGAATGTCGGAAGTCGGAAGACCGAAGACCGAAGTTTTTACTCAATACTAAAAATCTCATTACTCTGTACTGATTTAGTATCCAAAGTAATTCAAATAGGTTTCCATATCCTTGTTGCCGCTACCTGACAGGTTCACTATGTTAACATCATTGGGCTTCATTTCAATTTTATCGAGGGCAGCCAGGGCATGTGCCGACTCAAGCGCAGGGATAATTCCCTCTTTTTGAGTAATAAACAGAGCTGCCTGCAAAACTTCCTTGTCGGTAGCAGCAAGGAATTTAGCACGGCCTGTTTTGTGCAGGTGGGCGTGCAAGGGCCCTATTCCCGGGTAGTCGAGCCCGGCTGAAATTGAATATGGTTCGGTTATCTGCCCATCATCGTTTTGCATTAACATGGTTTTACTGGCATGTAAAACACCGGGCGAGCCAACGGTTAAAGTTGCTGCTGTTTCTCCGGTATCTATCCCTTTTCCGGCAGCTTCAACACCAACTAATTCCACTTGTTCATCATCTAAAAAATGGTAGAATGCACCGGCAGCATTGCTCCCCCCACCTACACAAGCAATGATCCTGGTTGGTATTTCCGATCCAGTTTGTTCAAGTAACTGCCCCCTCATCTCGGCACTTATAACCGACTGAAAACGTGCAACCATGTCGGGATAAGGATGTGGGCCAACCACCGAGCCAATAATATAATGAGTATCTTCGGGATTGTTAATCCAATCGCGCATGGCTTCGTTGGTAGCATCTTTCAAGGTTTTGTTTCCGCTGTGTACAGGGACAACCTCGGCACCCAGCATTTTCATTTTTTTCACGTTTGGTGCCTGGCGCGACACATCGAGAGCTCCCATGTAAACCACGCATTTAACTCCTTTTAACGCGCAAACAGTAGCCGTAGCAACCCCGTGCTGGCCTGCACCGGTTTCGGCAATAATACGGGTTTTGCCTAATTTTTGCGCCAGTAATATTTGTCCGATTGTATTATTTAATTTATGCGAACCGGTGTGGTTCAGGTCTTCGCGTTTCAGATAAATTTTTGTGCCGTAATGTCCCGAAAGGCGGCTGGCAAAATATAAAGGCGACGGGCGCCCGACGTAATCTTTTAAAAGTTGATCGAATTCGTTTTTAAATTCATCTGATTCTATTATGTCTAAATAACGGCGTTTCAATTCGTCGATGTTGGTGTACATCATTTCGGGAATCCATGCCCCGCCAAATTCGCCGTAGTATCCTTTATCGTTTACCTGGTATTTCATAATTTTTACCGCTAAGGCGCACAAAGACGCAAAATTTATTTTGCTTTTAATTGCGCGATAAATTGTTTTAACTTTTCTATGTTTTTTAATCCCGGTTTGTCTTCAAAACCGCTGTTGAGGTCAATCCCTGCAAGCTTTGGATGAACAAACTCTTTAATACTTTGCACGTCATCAGGGCCAATTCCGCCGCTTAAGAGGAATTGTGTTTCCCCATTGTAATTATTCAGGATTTCCCAGTTGAATTTTTGCCCTGAGCCGCCGGGGAGTTTTGTCTTCGTATCAAAAAGAAAATAATCGGCTACTCCTTCAAATGGCTGGGTTGATTCGAATTTAAATTTTTCGTCAACATTAAATGCTTTTATAACTTTTAAGCCCTGCTGGTTCTTTAAGATACCACATGTTTTGGGATTTTCTTTCCCGTGCAACTGGATGTATTCAAATCCAAAGTTTTTTGCCAGGCCGAGAATTTCAAAAGCGTTTTCATCGACAAAAACGCCCACTTTGGGTTTATCTGAATTAAACAATCCGGTTTCAGGGCTTTCGCCGACAAACCTTTTCGAGGGGGCATGAAAAATGTAACCCAGCAAATCAACACCAAGTTCTTCAACCTGTTGCCGGTTTTGGGTGTATTTCATCCCGCAGACTTTTATTAATAGATTCTTGTTCATTATTGTCTAAAATTATTTCTCCTTCACCCAAACCCCCTCATACGTTAATTTTCCCCTTGAGAGGATAAAGGAGTAAATTTATTTTATTTTTTTTGGTTCATTTCTGAAATCAGTTTTCTGCAAGCTTCTCCCGGATTATCGGTTTTCATAAATGTTTCGCCAACGAGGAAGCCTTTAAAACCATTTTTCCTTAAATAAAGGATTTCTTTAGCCCCGGCCAGCCCGCTTTCCGATATTTTTACAAATTTACCGGGAATAAGTTTCGATAGCTGTACCGAAGTTTCCACATCTACCTTAAAAGTTTTCAAGTTGCGGTTGTTTACGCCAACAATGTCAACAAAGTCATTTACAATTTCCAGTTCTTCGGCATTGTGAATTTCCATTAAAACATCCATCCCCAATTCTTTTGCTTTTTTTGCCAGAACTTCTGCTTGCCCTTTTTCAAGGCAGGCGGCAATCAGCAAAATTACATCGGCACCAAAAGCCTTTGCTTCAATTATTTGATATTTATCAATCATAAAATCTTTACGAAGGATTGGAATATCAGGATTGGTCTCGCGGGCTTTGGCAAGATTGGCAAGGTTTCCTCCAAAATATTCGTAATCAGTAAGTACCGACAATCCTGATGCCCCGGCATCAACATAACCATTGGTTACACCTTCGACTTTAACCTTAAAATTGATTTCACCTTTTGAGGGCGATTTTTGTTTGAACTCGGCAATTATGCCGGAAGCCCCCTCTTTTAACAGATTTGCTTTTAGCGAGTTGCATTTTCTTTTAAAGCCTGAATATTTCTCCAGTTGAGAAACGCTGACTACTTTCTTTTGGTTGGCAACTTCAACCTTTTTGGTTTCTATTATTTTGTCTAAGATGTTCATGTTTTGTTTCTGTATGCGCATAGTAGTTTGGAACCGCTTAGCGCGTAATCTTCAATTTATAGCTCAGTAACTGCCTTCAATCTTTGCAGTGCCTTTTTGCTTTCCAATGACTCCCGGGCCATCTCAACACATTCCGACAGCTCTTTATCAGGATAGATAACATTTAACCCAAGTGCGGCATTGGCAATCACTACATTATTTTGTTCGGCAGTGCCTTCCCCTTCCAAAATATTTACAAATATACGTGCTGCTTCTTCAACAGATTCTCCTCCAAATAATTTTTCAGGGCTTATTTTTTCCATTCCAAAATCGGATGGCGATAGATTAACCTCTTTCTGATTTGAAGCGAAATGGGTATCGGCTGTTAATGAAACTTCATCGTAACCATCAAGGCTGTTAATAATAGCAAAATTAACATCCAGCTTTTCATACACATTTTTATAATGATTAAAATTCTCTTCATTATTTACACCAATCAATTGGTATTTTGGTGAAGAAGGATTCATCATTGGCCCAAGAATATTAAAAAAGGTTGGTACTTTCAACTCCTTGCGTACCGGGGCAATGTGTTTCATTGCCGGATGGAACAGGGGTGCATGTAAAAAGCAGAAACCTCCTTTTTCCAAATCGCTTTTAAGCTTATTAATGTTGTTGCTGAATTTGTACCCCAGAAACTCCAGGACATTTGAAGAACCACTGGTTGAACTGGCAGCATAATTACCGTGTTTGGTAACATTTAGCCCTGCCCCTGCTATTACAAAACATGTGAGAGTTGAAATATTAAAGGTGTTTTTCCCATCGCCGCCTGTTCCAACTATGTCAATCCCGTTAAATTCTGAAAGGTCTGTTTTAAGGCTGAGTTCCACCATGGCATCGCGGAATCCGGCAAGTTCTTCAGAAACGATTGGACGCATTTTAAAAACGGTTAGAAATGAAGCGAATTCGGCTTCGGAGTGCATGCCATTACCAACTTCGAGGAGGCTTTGTTTGGCCTGATGGCGGGTGAGGGTGTTCCCTTCGAATAAATATTGTAGTGTATCTTTCATTTTGTTTCTTTAATCAAATTTCCATTTTGCGGTGCATGCCACGCAGTCTCTTTTTTGAGCAGGTGTAGACGCATCTTTTACAATCTTGTTTAAGTTACACAGAGCTTTTCCCTGACAGCTGTTGACTGTGACTGCGACTGTCAACTTTCCAATCCCAGCCAATTCTCAATCATTTTCTCGCCCAAAGGTGTAAGTACCGATTCGGGGTGGAACTGTACACTTTGCACATCGTATTCTTTGTGCTTCATAGACATTATCATGCCTTCCTTATCGTAACTTGTTATCTCAAAACATTCAGGCAACTGCTCTTCCTGTACTATCCACGAATGATAACGTCCAACATCAAAGGTTTCCGGCAAATCTTTAAATAGGATAGATTTGTTTTCGGTGAGCTCAATAGGGGTCGCTACCCCGTGCAAAACCTTGTTCATGTTATGTAACTTTCCTCCAAAAGCTTCACCAATTGCCTGATGCCCGAGGCAAACTCCCAGCAAACTTTTCGTTGGGGCATATTCTTTTATAATATCCAAAAGCAATCCCGCTTCTTCGGGAATTCCCGGGCCAGGAGAAAGAACAATCTTATCGTATTTCACAATCTCTTCAAGTGAAATTTCATCGTTACGGTAAACATCAACCGGCAGGCCTGATATTTTTTTTATGGCATGTACCAGGTTGTAGGTAAACGAATCGTAGTTATCTATTACTAGTATTTTCATTTTTTATTGATTTCTTTTTTTTATTGTATGAGTCATGAGATATTGCTCTAATCGGGTTTCTTCTCTGCGGTGCGTGAAACAATGTCACTTTTTTTAACGTTAAAGGACGCACCTGTTGGTCTCTGTTTCACTATACAGGGCGTTGCCCTGTACTGAAATATTACGCCCTTTCAGGGCTAAGACAGATAAACTGGCAATCTCAATTTTCATTACTACTTTCTCAATACTCAAATCTCACAGCTAATCTATATCTTTCGCCATCTCAATCGCTTTTTTTAACGCTGCTAATTTATTATTTACTTCCTGTAATTCACTCTCTTCTTTCGAATCGGCTACAATTCCGGCCCCTGCCTGGTAAAAAAGTTTGTTGTTTTTACTTAAAAACGAACGAATCATAATGGCATGGTTCACCGTTCGGTCGAAGCCCAGATAACCGATGCAACCACCATAATATCCACGGTTTTGGTTTTCGTATTTGTCTATCAGCTCCATGGCTCTGTACTTTGGTGCCCCTGATAAAGTTCCGGCAGGGAATGTTTCTCCCAATACTTTTATTAGATTAGTCTCATCGGTAATTTTGCCCGAAACCTGTGAAACCAGGTGGATTACATGCGAGAAAAACTGAACCTCGCGGTAGGTTTCAACAATTACATTTTCGGCATTTCGACTTAAATCGTTACGCGCCAGATCGACAAGCATAACATGTTCGGCATTTTCTTTTGGGTCTTTACTGAGTTGTTCTGCCAGCTCACGGTCTTGTTCATCGTTGCCGGTACGTTTAAAGGTGCCGGCAATGGGGTGGATGTATGCTTTGTTGTTCATAATCCTTATCTCTGCTTCAGGGCTGGAGCCAAAAATTCGGTAATCGCCATAATCGAAATAAAACAGATAAGGCGATGGATTTATTGAGCGGAGTGACCTGTAAACATTAAAATCATCTCCCTGGTAACCTTGCGAAAACTGACGGCTTAAAACAATCTGGAATACATCGCCACGGTAGCAGTGTTCCTTCCCTTTTGTTACCATGTATTTGTATTCTTCGTCAGTTATGTTCGAGGTTTCTTCCCCTGTTGGTTCGAATTTGCCCGTTGAATAATTCAGATTGACCAGAAGATGATGGATGTAGTCCATTTGCGATGATTCGTTTTCCAACAGATTTTCAACAATATGGATAATATTTTTATGATGGTCGATAGCTATTACATACTTATAAAAGTTATACTTTACCTCCGGGATTTGGTATTTTTCTACCTTTTCTGAAGTAAATTTTATACTTTCAAAATACTGGATGGCATCGAAATTCATATAACCGAACAAACCGTTGGCCGGCAACTCAATTTCATCTGTTTCTACATTAAACGATTTAAAGAATTTATCCAGTTCATCGTCCAGTTTTTGTTCATTCGAAAGTAAAAATGATTCTTTTTCTTTTCCAGGTATTTTAGTAATCACTTTGCCATTCGTAACCGAAAAATCGGCTACCGGGCTGAAACAGATAAACGAATAGGCATTTTCGTTGCCATGGTAATCCGAACTTTCGAGCAGAATTGATTTCGGATAAAGCGTTCGTAGCCGCAGATAGATACTTACCGGGGTTACCGTGTCGGCAAGTATTTTGCGCACTACAGGTTTAAAATTTAGTTTTTCCATTTATGACTTTTTATTGATAATTTCTTAAAAAAAAAGCGGCTCACCGTGAATTTCGATGAGCCGCTTTAATTTATGCAATGGCGTTACTTCTCTTCACGTAGTTTGTAAAAAGTTGTTGTGCCACCACCAAATATTGTTTGTAAATCTCATTATCGTTAAATCTGAAATAAAAAAACCTGCTCTTTTTAGGAGCAGGCCTTCTTGTAATATTTTTAAAAATACCAATATGGCTCTTTAACTCCTAACTTACGTAAGAAGACCCCACCACGGAAGCCATATTGTATTTATTTTTTGCATTGTTTGTTTTTTAATTCTTCTGCAAGAAAAACCATTTTTTTGAGAAATCAAAATAAACCCGGATTTAGATGTTTTTTTTATTCAAATTATAAGATTGAAATAACAAAATAGTTGTCAGGTTAAGCTTTAAATTTCGGGTATGTCATTCCGTTTCGAGTACTTGGGATTGTAAATATGGCGATACTGAAACAAGTTCAGCATGACGTTCCAAGAATATTATTGTTGACTTGATATTAGTTAGCCAGTGTAAACCTGAAACTTACACCAAGATTGGTGTTTGATGTTTTGTATGACAAAGATGTAAACGGATCGTTGATAATTTTATCGAAAAATACTCTCATTTCGAAGCGGTCGCTTAACCGGTAATCTGCATAAGTTTTAATAGAGAAATTACCCTGTCCGGCTGTAATCTGATTGTCGTCTTCGTCGAGTTGCCTCAAAATGGTTTTACTTTTCCGGTACGAAACATCGGCCCTGATATTGAGATCGTTTGAATAGGCACGCTGCGAATTTTTTGTTTTAATTATTAAATCCATGTGTGTAAATCTGTACCCAAGACCAATTATGTATTCGTTGCTTAACACCTCGGTTAACTGGTTATTGGCAAACGAAAGGTTCAGGTTACGGGTACGCCTTATTTCACCCCTTGTTGTTAAATCGCTGTGCCACATTATATCCATGTTAATAAGCGGGTTAAACGATTCGGTAATATTTACCGAGTTGAAATCGTAAGGAGCTATAAAGTTGTTAGCCAAATCTCGGATGTAACTAAAACCATCGCCCGATTCCAAATATTTTAGATTTGTAACATACGATCCCACATTATAACTCGAACGATAGGTATGCTGAAAATTGAGTGAACGCATAACTTTATTCAACCCCGGAATACGCGAAACCATACCTTCGTACCTTATACTCCAGTTCGGCCTGATATATTTTAATGTTGGGAATAATCCCAAAGAAACTTTTTCAGGATCTTTATTCTGATACGCCGCCAGGAATGCCGGCACCAGTACTTCTACCGAGTTGGGGCCATAACCGTCAGGATATCCCGGATAATCGGGATGTTGAGTTGCGGGATTATATCCAAAACCATTATCAGGGCTTCGTTGAGATGCCAGACGGTGTGCAATTATTTGGCGGTATTCTTTCAGGTTTTCAAATGATGTGGAACTGGAAACTTCTTTACGTCCCATTGAGAAGAATGCTGTTCCCCAGGTTAAGGTCGACATGCTGAAGTTTCCGCTTTCTGAGAAACTGTTGGCCACAAATCTTCCGGTTGCTGTATTGTAATTGTAAAATTCGCTTATATTTTTCGAGAACGATCTGTCGGCAGTTATGTCAATCCTTAGGTCGGGTAGGGGTTCGAGCATTGCACGAATGTTGATTCTCTCGTTTTCTCTGATTAGGAAAGGCTGATTGAGAGTAGAGTCGATTGTTATCCAGCCATTTTGTGCTGCTTTGCCTGCAAAATTTCTGTCCTGCCATCCGGCCAGGAATGGAAATCCTGGTGCGAAACTCGATTCAACATTTTGAATTCCCCAAACAGGGTCGGTAGTAAACCGGCCGGCACCAAACAGCGTGGGTTCGGGCAGATATCCTGGCAACACTGATCCTCCATTCAGGCTGTAATTAAGCGAAATGGTCCTGAAACCGATGAGGACACGGGTTGTTAAATCAAGCATGTCTTTCATAAATCCCTGGTCGCCACGTTTCCCGGTAACCGAAAGCATGGCCTGTGCTGCATCCACCTGAGGAGTAAATTCGATATTGTTTACATCGAGAATGACTATTTTGCCAGGAACGACATTTCCTTCTACATTGGTAACCAGAACTCTAACCTTTTTTGTGTTTAATTTGTGGTTTATTTTCTGTGGTTTGTTTGCTGTAAGTTTAACATTGCTTGTAAATGTCTCCTCTTGTTTCTTTTGTGGCAGCGGTTGAGTATTTTTAGAACTTCCACGGCCAGAGCTACCTCTCCTGTTCAGGCTGCCCCTGCCTCGTCCTGTTCTTCTGAATTTTTGATTTACCTGCTTAAAATACGGTACTTTATTGAACAATGTCTGCAGGTTTGCATTACTTGTCAGGTTCATTGTTCTCGAATTGGTAATTGTATTCCCCAGGTTAATGGTTTCGTCGGTAAGCGGTCCGGCAGTCCAGTCGTAAGTTCCTGCATACCTGACTGATGCATTCATGAAATTAAGAAGTTTTATGCTTCTGATAGGTACCTGGTAGGTTACATTGAAGCTATGGTTGTACATTGTTGGCCGGCCCAAATTATATAAATTAGTTAAAATGGAGTCTCTTTTCCATTCGTAGTCGTCGTCGTCCCGGTTCATGCGTCCTTCAGGTTCATCAATACGTGAAATTCCCCTCGAAGAAAAATCGAATTTTAACGATCGGGTTACATCATACCTGACATCGAGATACCTGTTCCACAAAAAATCTTTTTCGAATGTAGCCGGTAGAATTAAATTAGGATTTGTAATATTTCTTGTCTGCCTTTCACGATACTTTCTGAACAAATCTGTACGGAACGAAACCTGGGTTGGCAGAGGATAGAAGTTAAAGTCTCCAATGAGTTTTAATGGGCCTTTTTGTAAGAATTTCACTTTGCTAAATGGCTGAATAAGTTTTGAACGGCTGCTGTAGTTATATGAGAACATGAATCGGTGCATTTTGTCCGTATCATATTCTGTGGTAATGTTTCGTTTTGCTATTTCGTTGTATGAATAAGTAACTGCAAAGTTCTCGGGATCCCACAAATGTGTTTTTTGTTTTTGTCGTTGAGGTTCCAGTTTAACATTAGTGAAATTAAGACTTCTGCGTTCAATAACATCCTGTGAAATAAATTTTAAAGAGTCTCTTTCCTGTTTGCTTTCGGTTCTGGCAAGCGACTTATCCATTTCTATATCAGGCTCTAATGGATTATATTTCGGATTTGTTGCACTTTTTGAATACCCGTAATACATGGGCAGTCTAACACCGGCTTTCTCAGGGAAGAATCTGCCAAGGTCAAGCGATGCTGCCACATCAATTTCATTTAAGTCTTCCAACTGGCGACTGTTCATATTCTGGTCGATGCTT
Organism: Bacteroidota bacterium; assembly: GCA_039714235.1. Taxonomy (GTDB): domain Bacteria; phylum Bacteroidota; class Bacteroidia; order Bacteroidales; family Prolixibacteraceae; genus Draconibacterium. Next base: position 24,071 of record JBDLJS010000035.1, read on the forward strand.
CCGAAACCTGCAGAACGTGTACGGCCGGCCACTGTTACACTTCCCAAATCGGCCAGTCGTGTCGACAACCGTGCATTTGCTGCCCAGCCGCCTTCTTCGTCGAAATCAGTCAACCGCAATTCGTTAGCCCATACCTCAACTGCTTTAGGCCCGGTATTAACCTGTCCTTTTTTATTGCGGATACCCATCATAAACACCTGAACATTACCCAGGTTCGGGCTACCTTTTATTTTCACCCTGTTTTTCCCGTTGTTCCAATCTTTATGTACAGTTTCGTATACATCCTGAATGGAAATGGTGGAACCTGCACGGCGTAGCTCGTCGTTGCGGTCTAGTTTCAGGTTGGTAAACATCTCCAACGGAATATTAAGTCTGTTTTCATCGGGCCAGACAATGTACCGGTCGCTTTCAATATCTCCGTTGTATCTTCCGTCCGGAGTCAGTTTTAATGGAATTTCGTATTCGTAATAGTTATAATTGTAGTCAGAACCCAAACGTATAAATAAGTGTAATTCATCGTCTTTTAATGGTTGGCCTTCAATTTCTTCGGAATGGATTTCCATTTTTAGGGTTTTGTACCTTCTGAAATCCATGTAAAGTGGTTTATAAGCAGCCCGCGCATCTCCCTGCTCAAGTTCGGTAACTTTTAATACCATCGACTGCTCGTTCATTTGTCTTAATTGTGGGTTTGCCGGGTCGATAACGCGGTCAATTCCCGGAGGAAGCACATAGTTTACAGGTTCACGGCTACCGTTTTCTTCGATACTAACAGCTGCTACTTCGAACTCGGTATTTGGCGATACCATATTTTCCTCGGCCAGGTTGCCACTGTACCGGCGCCAGTCGGCCCGCACCAAATCGAGCGTTGCTAAACGTAATATGGTTTCATCTTTAAAACCATGCATAAACATCCGTAAAAACCTAATGGATTTAAAATCATTAATATTTCCAACAATATCATCAGGTTCGGTTACAGGTACTTTAAACTGGTACCAGTCGACTTCACCAATTTGCCCGTTCTTTAATTCAACCCTACTGTGTTTTATATCTGTAATGTTATTTTGTCCCATTACCATATCTTCTTTTCGAAGACTGATTTTATACTGAAAGTAGCGTTCGTATTCATTTAGGGTGTTATCGTTGTTAATATCTTCAATGTCAGGAATTGTAGATGCCGATGTAGGATAGGGTTCTTTCGACATTTCAGTTGTTGGTGAGTTACCGTCAGGGCCATTGAATTCTTTATAACGTCTAAGAATATCCAGTTCCTGCTGGTCGTAGTCTGATCCCCGGTAATAATGGAAGTTGTCTGTAGAAGGATCTTCCATAGCATCATTAAATGCATCGGTATTTACTTTCAATCTCAGCTCTTCAAGGTACTGTCCAAAATGATTTTGTTCATCCTGGTCATTTAATCCATCGAAACCAATGTCCTGAAACTCGCGCGATGCCGGAGTGTTATCAAAAGCATTTACAAGCGATTGTAGAGTTGAAACACGTCCCCAAACAGTAGTATCGACATTAGTAAGTTCTGCGGTTGTAGGCAAACCGTTTTCGAATGCTTTTCTCGAGTCTTTCAGAATATCTTCGGAAATATCACCCAGGTTAAAATACAAATCGCCACCCTGGTGTTGTCCACTGGTATCGTAAACAAACGGGTCCATTAACCAGAATTCAATGTATTCGATGTTGGCTGTTTCAAAATCGCTGGTTTCAATTTTACGCATAATACCACCCCAGCGCGTTTCCGGAGCTTTCAAAGTACCATCTTGATCAATACCCGCCGCGTAATTCGAAGTACCGTTATCGAAGTTATACGGGCCACGTTCTTTAGGATAATATGCAAGGTCGAGCACTGCAATATTAGTTGGTTCTCCAACATTCGATTCTTTTGCAGGGAATATTTCCTGTTCAAACACTTCACGTACAAAGTGGTTAGATTGCATTTCCCTGTCGTTTTTAATGTGGTCTGGTGTTAACGAGTTATTTCTCAGGAACAGTGGGTCAATGGTGTAAAAAGCCAGTTTTGCACGGTTAACACCATAGTCGATCGAGTTGTTTAGCGCCGATTCCGGAAACAACATATCCTGGTATTGAGGGGTACTTGCGATTCCCCATGCTTGCCTCGCCCTTAAATCGATGGCTGTTTTTGTTGCTTCAAAATCATCGATATAAGCAGTTCCGCTCTTTTCAATCACTTTGGAGTGTCCGGGTATCAGTTGTGCAACTTCAGCCTCAAAATCGATTGACGAAGCCGCTTTGGTGCTGTAAAACGGAAGGGCATCCAAAGCGCGTGTAATTAACATACTTTCAGTGTTGTAACGTGTATCGAATCCAACCATGAGGTTAGAAATCGGGTCTTCACCATAATCTATTTTTTGGGTGAGAGGCCTTTCGTGCATGTACAACGCCGTTGCACCAATATTAAAATTATCGGAGAATGCATAGTTGGCGTTTGTTCCCATCAGTGTTTTACGCTGCATGGTAAACAGGTCTTCGCTTTCGGTAGTTACCTGAATAGGTGTTCCGGCTTCAAGCAATGCCTGGTTAATAATTTTCACGCGCCCTAACGCATAATCAACCGTATAGTCAACATTTTCAGTCAGTTGGCGGCCACCAGCCGTTACTTTTACACCACCTTGGGTCAGGTTTATTGTACCCAGCATAATATCTGAACTGGAGCCACCTTTGTAACTACCAATTAGTTTAAATTTATTATGCTCAGCATCCTGTTCTGCAAATACCCTTGTTGAATCGTATAACGACTGGAATGTATATTGTTGAATCTGAACCGGATCGTTAAGTTCGTCTGCCAGGTGTTTCCCAAACGGTTCAACAACCGGGAATATTATTCTGCCGCTGTTGGAGTTTACCGTTACTCCTTCCACGTAATCAAACATTCCATCTTTGGTTGGATCCATTTGCTTGTTCAGCATATCCAGGTTCATAACCTCCAGCAGTATTTGGCCTTTTAAATTTCCTGAAGGAAGGTAATTGATGAATGTACCTGTTGAATCGTTCTGGAAAACTACATTTAATTCGAACTGATCTTTTGATAGCTGATATGCATTCAGGTTATAAACGTTTTTCATCATCAAATCCCAGGTAGGTTTGCCCGGCGAAAGATTGGTTCCCTTCAGTAACTTTAAAAACAGCGTTTGGGGAGCATCAATCCCGTCGGTTGAAAATTCACCAATCTGATATGTTTTACCGTTAGAAGTAAAATTAAAGGCAACAGCAAGAACTTCGTCGGCATTTAGCGATGAATTCAATGAGATATATCCCAGTCGTTTGTTTACTCTATATTCCGATTCGTTAAGTTTCCGGGCCTGTCCAATCTTTTCAAAATCCTGTCCACCAAGAAAATCTTGTCCGAATTGCGACATAACGGCGGTGATATTTTCTACTTGTCGTACATCCTGGTACGTGTTAACCATTTCGTAGTACAATCCGTTTGCATCGTTGTGCGGGTAAATATTCTCGGGGAAGGGAAGCCCCATTGTTTCCTGGAACTGCGGAACCGGGTTGTAAATATTCGGTTCGTGTTCAGCTAAATCCTGGAAAGCCAGAATATTTCTCGAATCCCTGAAATCGTTTGATTTATTTGTTACCCAGACTTCGATTTTATTAATGGTTATTGGCGAACGGACAACTGCCGTGTTTTTTAACCATTCGTCGTAATTATCCCGAAAATACTGAGCCAGAAAAAAGTGACGATTAGCGTCGTAATTTGCTGCCGAAATTTCGTAAGTTGTTATCTGTGCACCTCCCTCAGTTTCTACGGTTTTCGATTCACCTTTATGTTGTGAGAAAAGGGTAGTTACCGTCAATTTCCCAAACTGCATTTCGGCTTTCACACCGAACAGGTTGGAAGCACCTGTAATTAACGAACCATTAAGTGGCAGCGATACATTACCCGCTTCAATTCTTTTCAGAATTTCATCTTCGTCGCCGGTATACTCCAGGTTCATTTTATTCTCGTAATCGAAGGTAGCCTCGGTATTATAGTTTACCCGCATGTTCATTTTAGTACCAATCTGGCCGGTTACATTCATTTGAATTTTCTCATCAAAATCGAATGTTGGAACTTTGCGCAACCGTTCAGGAATAGATGGATTCTCGGTGGAATTCATCTGGTACCCGAAACTAACCTCTACGTAACCCTGAGGCTGAATGTTAATGGTATTTCCACCAAAAATACGGTTAAAGGCTTCGCTGCCGATAGTAAGTTTTGGCAGCAGGCCTCCCCGGTTATCCATGTCCTGTATCCGCGAGCGGGTTTTCCAGTAGTCCTGTATCGATTTCCCGAAGTCGTAATCAATATAATCGTCGAGCGACATGGTTTGCGGCAGGCGGTAGTTTAGATTGCCAATCTTTTCGTAAAAGACATATTGACCGGTTATTGGGTCGTACTCAATTTCGTATTTTATATTGCTGGGCTTATTTAAGAACAGTTTGTTCGAATCTTGCTTAGTTAGTCCAAAAGCAGGTTGATCCTGAAAAGGATAAGGTAATGGACCCGTGGTGTCTAAAACAACAGTATCCTGCAATTGTATCTCAAAAAAATCAATTACGGATAATCCATTTTCTGCATTTCCTTTTACGGATTGTGCAAGAAGAATTATTGATATAAAAATGAAGTATATTTTAAGTAAACTTCGGCTCAGTTTCATTCCTGTATTATAACCTTTTTAATGCTTGCTTTATCACGCTCTCCACCGTAGCATCAGGCTGCTCGATTAATATTTTCGATACAGTCTTTTCGGCATCTCTTTTTACAAATCCGAGCATGACTAATGCAGATAACGATTCATTTCTGATAGTATTGTCTGCTGATATCAAAATCTGGCCTGTTTCCGGTAATTTAGTGAGTTTATCTTTTAAGTCGATTATAATACGCTGTGCTGTTTTTGCTCCAATACCTTTTACAGCCTTTAAAACCGCAACATTTTCTGTGGTTACTGCAGAAATTATTTCATCAGGACTCAGCGATGAAAGCATCATAATTGCAGTGCTGGCCCCAACGCCGTTTACCGAAATCAGGTTTCTGAACAGTTCGCGTTCGTTTTTATCGGCAAAACCATACAAAGTGTGTGAGTCTTCGCGTACCATTTGATGTAAAAAAAGAGTCTCCTCCTTTTTACCATGAAGTTTACTATAAGAATTAAGGGAGATATTAATAAAATAACCTATACCTCCGGCTTCCATAACAATACTTGCCGGATTAATCTCGGTTATTTTGCCCCGGATATACTCGTACATTTTATGTGCTGTTTATAAATTTTCACTCGTTTAAAATTGTATATAGATTAAGGTAACTCATGGAACTCGCATGATTTCTTAATCATTATCCAGTGTGAAAGCTTTAATTACATGCTCGTTTCTTCTTCCTCTGCTTCTATGTCCACACTTTCATCAACCTGGTTCGGATTGATTTCAAATTTTTTCAGTGGATTTTTTGAGATTTCCTGGTAGATTTTCCGGTTTTTATGAATATCGATAGCGAGATAAAGTGCCTGTCTGAATGATTCGGGCGATGCCTTATCGTCACCTGCCAAAGCATAGGCTGTTCCGTGTGCCGGAGAAGTGCGAATAACAGGCAGCCCTGCGGTATAATTTACACCCCTTTCAAACGATGCCAGTTTAAATGGAATCAATCCCTGATCGTGATACATGGCTAGTATGGCATCGAACTTCCTGTAATCTTCAGAACCAAAGAAACCATCGGCCGGGTAAGGCCCCAATGCGATAATTCCCTCTTTTTTAGCCTGAATAATGGCGGGTAATATAATCTCTTTATCTTCTGAACCTAACAATCCGTTGTCTCCGGCATGAGGATTTAACCCGAATACTGCAATTCTAGGTTTGGTAATGGCAAAGTCCTGCTGTAACGATTTGGCAATAATCCTGATTTTTGAAAGAACAGCTTCTTTCGTCAGGCTTTGAGCCACCTGCGAAATAGGAATATGTGTTGTAACAACTCCAATTTTCATGGTTTCGCTAACCATCAGCATGACATAATCGTTTGTCTCGAATTTTTGCGCCAGGAATTCGGTATGCCCCGGAAATTGAAAATCATCGCTCTGGATGTTGTCTTTATTAATTGGAGCAGTAATTAAAGCATCGATATAACCTTTTTGCAGATCGCTGGTTGCACGGTCTAATGCGTTAAACGACGAAATTCCGGCATCGGGTGTCGATTTACCAAGTTCTACCCTAACATTGTCGTCGATGCAGTTAATAATGTTTGCTTTTTTCGCATATGCCTCTTTAGTAGAACGTATGTGGTTAAAGCTTAAGTCGTTAATATTTAGTGCTTTCCTGTGATAGGCAGCAACTTTTGGCGAACCATAAATTATTGGTGTACACATTTCAAGGATTCTTGGATCGCGTAAGGTTTTCATTATTACTTCGTAACCAATTCCGTTAATATCGCCCTGTGTAATTCCAATTTTAATTGTATTGTGATGTGTCATTCTGTTTCAGTTTCAGATTTTACCTTAAAATGAAGGCGCGACAAAGTTAATTTTTTAATTGAATTTTTTCAAAAAGTTGTAAAGCAAGCGTGTTCCAAATCCGGTACCACCAACGGGGCGGTAACTATCTTTTTCTTTTAAAAACGGAGTTCCTGCCGAATCGATGTGAATCCAGTTGTAATCTGTAAAATGTTCGAGAAATTTACCTGCTATTGTTGATTGTGCTTCCCGCGTTCCCAGGTTGTTTAAATCGGCAATGGGCGATTTTAGTGGCTTGGCATATTCTTCCCAAAGCGGAACTTCAATCACTCTTTCGTAAGTTTCAAAGCCGCTTTCTTTTAATTGCTTAATATTTTCTTTTGTATTCCCCATTACAACAGCACCATGCGGCCCTGCAACAATATCGGCAGCACCGGTTAATGTAGCATAGTCGATTACCAGTCCGGGTTTGTATTTTTTCGCATAACTCAGGGCATCGGCCAGAATAAGACGCCCTTCAGCATCGGTGTTTTTTATTTCAACTGTTGTTCCGTCGAACATGGTGATTATGTCGCCCGGCACATAAGCATTTCCGTCAGGGCGGTTATCGGTGGCCGGAATTAACCCGATTACATGAATCGGCAGTTTATTGAGCGCAATGGCATAAATTGTTGCTGCCACAACTGCCGCACCGGCCATATCGCATTTCATATAGTCCATTGAGTTAGGCGTAGGTTTAAGGCTCAACCCACCTGTGTCGAAAACAATACCTTTCCCTACCAAAACTACCGGCTTTTTATTCTTTGAATTTTTCGGTTTCCACTCTAAAATATTAAAGGTTGGTGGATCAATACTTCCTCTGTTAACGGCAAGAATACCACCCATTTTCAGCGATTCTATTTTTTGTTTGTTAAATACTTCAAGGGTAAACCCTGATTCTTTGCTGAGTTTCTCTATTTCTTTCGAAAATTGTGTAGCAGTTAAAAAAGAAAGGGGTTCGTTAACCAAATCACGGGCTGAAAAAACTGCGTTTGTTACGTTCACAATCTCAGCAATCTGATCAACCGAAGTTTCTTTGTCGAAAACAAAAATCTCTTCGAGTTTATATTCCTCTTTCTCTTTTTTGTATTTGTCGAATGCGTAGCCGGTTAACAAAAGCCCTTCAAGAAAAGCCTCCATTAGTTCCGGGCTACTGTAATTTATTAACTGGACTGAATTAATTTTCTCTGCTTTTAAAACATCGTAAAGCTTTGAGCCTGCTTTTCGTGCGGCCTCAATCTTCATATTAAGCTCTTTTGCTTCTTTAATTTTGCCAAAAAACAGTATGTCAGGATATTTTGAGATAGAACATTCAGTTTCTTTCTCCAGCTTTTTTTTAAGATAATTTTGCTCATTCTCTGATAAAAAGGAGAGTGAGAGTTGTTTTAGATTATCAAATAATGTGGCTGTTGAAGTATTTTCTTTTAATTCTGTTATTTTTGAAATTTTTGGAATCATAGCTGTAAATTTTAGGCTAAAATAAGTATTTAAAATTGTTCGGGCAGAACAATTGGTTTAAACAGTTGACAGAGGATTGTTAATATGAATGCAGACAGAATTTTAGGTAGAGCGGTAAGGCTGGAATCAATCTCGTTTGAAGAGGGGATGACGATTTATAATAAGGTTCCAACCAGTGAACTGATGTTGGTGGCCAATGAGTGCCGCCAGAAGCAGGTGCCCGGGAACAAAGTGGGATGGATAATCGACCGGAATGTAAACATTACCAATGTTTGTGTGTCGGGATGTAAGTTCTGTAATTTTCATTGTAAAATGAACGATGCCGCCCAGTACATTACAACCGTTGATGAATACAGTGAAAAGATTGATGAACTGATTGCTGCCGGAGGAAGGCAACTTTTAATGCAGGGGGGGATGCACCCAAAACTTGGCCTCGATTTTTATACTAATTTGTTTTCTGAATTAAAACGCCGTTATCCTAATTTAAAGCTTCATGCACTCGGGCCACCCGAGGTTGTATTTCTCTCTAAAAAGGAAAGAAAGAGTTATCGCGAAGTTTTAGCGCTGCTGATTAAATCGGGTATGGAAAGTTTACCGGGAGCAGGCGCTGAAATTCTTTCCGACCGTATCAGGAAATCAATTTCGCCGGGGAAATGCACAACGCAGGAGTGGCTCGATGTGATGCGCGAAGCCCATAAAATGAACCTGGTAACCTCGGCAACCATGATGTTTGGCCACATTGAAACCAAAGAGGAACAACTGGAACATTTAATTCATTTACGAAATGTTCAGGATGAAAAGCCTGATGGCAACCACGGATTTGTAACTTTTGTGCCATGGCCTTTTATGGACGAAGGAACAGAATTGCGGGAGGAGGGCATCCGGAATACATCGACAGCCAACGATTACTTACGCCTGGTAGCCATTAGCCGCATTATGCTGAATAATGTAAAAAATCTGCAGGCATCGTGGCTAACTGTTGGAGCATCGACGGGGCAATTGTGCCTGCATGGCGGTGCCAACGATTTTGGTTCGATAATGATGGAGGAAAATGTGGTTTCGGCGGCCGGTGCAAAATATAAAATGGATGCCCAGGGAATTCAACAAGCAATCAGCGATGCCGGATTCGAGCCCCGTTACCGGAATCAGGCCTATGAGGATGAGCTGTTGCCGAAAGAGGTTAATGCATAAAAAAAGGGAGCTGTAATAACTCCCTCATCTATAATTTTTTTCATTATTAATGTTTGTGATCTTCGAAATAAGCATGCTCGAAAACGTGTACTTTCTCACGTAACGTATCAATAATACTCAAATCGGTCGATTGCTTGCTTTTCATTGCAAAAACCAGGATATGATGCAGCGATTCAAGTTGTTTAAGATATTTTTTGTATGCATCTTCATCATCGGCTGAAGCAGGTTTTATCCTCTGGTGGAGGAAATACTGGCTTACAATATCCTGAATTTTTTTAGCATGTTCTTCTTTGTTAACCACCCAGCGTACCAACTGGTTGTAATTGGGATTATCTTGTTTCGAGAGTTCGTTAATCATATTCATCGATTTCTCAACCGTTGTAATGTGCTCATAAATTAAAGCAATGCGAACCGAGTCGCCGTAAATGCCACAGGGAATTTCGCAATGTGCTTTTGCCTGAAAGCTTGATAACGTTATAATACCAACAATAAATAATGAAACTAAAAGTGGTGTAATTTTTTTCATGTTTATCTAATTTAAATGTTTAACTAACATTATAACACGGTAAGATAAATTTGGTTTTCAGTGTTGCGAATTAGGGCAGGTATTTAGGATTTGAATATTTTTTAAGAAAAAGTTTTTTGTTTTAAGAAAAGCTATTATTTTTGCATCGCTTTTTCAGGAAAGCATTCGTTCTAAAACGATATAAATTCCCTAGTAGCTCAGTTGGTTAGAGCGGCGGACTGTTAATCCGTAGGTCGTAGGTTCAAGTCCTACCTGGGGAGCACCTCAGAAAAGGTTGTCAATTTGGGCGACCTTTTTTTGTATGTGAATACTTCAATTCCTTGCATGATAGTGAATTACACCATCCCGTTTTTGAATTTAGTAGGTTGCAACATTTTTAATTTGTTTATCTGAATTCAGTATAGATAATAAAAGAAAGTTAGGTATCTGCATGAATATCCGTAAGTTAGGTTGGTTGCAAGTTTTGTGAGGGTAAAAGACACTTCTCAATTTATCGGAAATCTTTGGCTTTTTTTTTAAGTATCTAATTGTATTTGACGTATTGAGATAAGAATGGTGGTGGTTACCACCAAACTATGATTCTAGTTATGGTTCTTATGTCTGAAATTTTGAATGGGAAAATCGGTTTTATTCTTTTTGAAAAAATCAGAATTGCAGCATGAATCTTAACTAATCGTCCAACTTATTGTTGCATATCCAATATGGAAGTGCTACATTTTACTGGACGGTGAGTTAAGCTATAAAAGCATTAACTTACAATTATGAATCAGAACCGAAAAAAGAACACCAGCCCAACAGCGAGGGTTTAATTATAGCAGGCGTTCATTTTTTTCAAATTAGTTTATATCATAATTCATTTCGAAATGTTATAAACCATTAAAGCATCTCCATGCCTAATGTATAGTCGTTTATTATGAACTATTGGGTGAGCCCAGTGCTGATTGGCTCCTAAAGGAACGGCAAATTTGCTAATGATTTTAAAAGAGTTGGGGGTCATATTTACTAAAGCGACTTCCCCGTCTTCACTATAACAATAAAACAAACCTTCGGCAAAAGTAATTACACCACCTCCAAAATCAGATGAAATAAGCTTTTCTTCTCCTGTAGTTGCATTTATAGAATACCAGTTTTTTGTGCGATAAGCCGAACCGTAAATTGTTCCATCAAGGAGTACAATACCGCCCATCAGATTTTTATATTGTTCATTTCTAAAAAGTTGTTCCACACTTTTCCCATCGGCAGATAATTTTAAGGCCAGTAATCCACTATTTCCCTTGCGGGAAGAACTACTTGAACAATAAATTATGCCTTTATCGTAAACAGGAGTATTTGCATGAATTTTATTGCTTTGCAATTGTGGAACTCTCCAGTAAAACTCACCCGAATCTGCATCTATCCCTATTACCGAAGTAGCAGTCATTGTAACTATTAAACGTGTATTGTTGTGTACTATTAACAAAGGCGAACAATAAGCGGATTGTTCGCTAAAACCTTTACTTGTCCAAATGGTTTCACCTGAAAATCGATCTAGTGCTATTATATTATTTTCTTCTCCTCCCGGTGTACAAATCAAATGATCGCCATCAATTAAAACTGATTCAGAAATTCCCCACTGTATATTATTACCATTAAACTTTTTCAGCAAATCTACAGACCAAATTTTTGCTCCATCTTTTGCATTAAAACAAAAGACTTCTCCCATTCCACTTATAAAATAAACCAAGTTATTTACAACAAGTGGAGTGGAACGAGAACCGGTATAACTTACATGCCATTCTTCACCATATTCTTTTTGCCAAAGTAAATTGCCTTCTAAATCAAAAGAATACAAAACACCTATTGTATCAGGCATTCCTGTAATAAATACTTTGTTATTTTCTATTCCCGGACTGCTGTGCCCTGCACCTAATCCTTCGAAATTCCATAACAATTCCGGGCCATTTTCTGGCCATGAATCCAATAATCCGGTTTCATAAAAAATACCCTGCCGGTTTGGACCTCTCCAATCTGACACATTTTCATTTTGATGTGTACATGAAAATAGAATCAAAACCCCTAATCCCAAAAATAATATACTTTTACTCATAATTTTAGTACAAATTACCAGCCCAAAAATATTAATCAAATTAAATACACTTACCCCAATTTTATTAAATAGATTCTACCTAAAATCCATTAATTCATTCTTTTTATTTCTGGACATACTACAACATATGAATAATTTTGAATAAAGAGAGTTAGCTTTTGAAGGTTACCCGAAAGCTGGATAATATCCAGAAACCATAACTAATCAAAATTAGGCATGCATAAAAATGGGTTTTGTCTCTTTTGATAAAGCTAAAAGTTTGCTAGTTTCTACTTCTGTAATTGGTTTATATTCATTCATAAATTCTAGTGCTTTTAAAAATAGTGTATTTTTCCCCGGAGGAACGGCTGCTGTTATATTTTTAGATAGTGTATATTTCAATGCCATCTTCATCACATCTTCATCCTGAATCGGTCTATACCAAACATTTTTAAATACTTTACCTTCACCTTTTTTTAATGGAGTTAACGCCATTGCTTTTAGAGCCAAGACTCCCATCCCTCTTTTTTCAGCTTCCTCAAAAACCTGTGGACCAAAATTCCCGGCATTCCAACATGCAAAATTTATTGGGAATAAAATTGAATCGAAATCATAATATTTCATAGCAAGCATTGCTGCATCAACTGAATGCGCAGAAAAACCAACATGTTTGATTTTACCATCTTTTTTGGCTTTTACAACCGTTTCCATTGCACCATCTTTTCCAAATGCCTGTTCAACTTGTTCAACTGAACTCAGCGCGTGTAATTGGTATAAATCGAAATAGTCTGTCTGTAACTTTTTCAATGAATCTTCAAGATTTTTTTGTGCCCCAGTTGCATCACGTTCGTGAGTTTTGCAAGCCAAAAAACAATTTTTCCGATAAGGTTTTAATGCTGGCCCAAGTTTTTCCTGTGCATTACCATAATTTGGAGCAACATCAAAATAATTAACTCCAAGCTTATATGCTTTCTTAACAAGTTCGTCGGCAAAATCCTGTGGATTATTATTTAGCATTATTCCTCCAAATCCAATTACGGAAAGCTTTTCACCTGTTTTCCCAAGTATACGTTTTGGTATTTGAAAATCAGGTGCAAAATTATTCCCAAAACTTCTGATGGCTGGAATTGTTAATGCCAGACTTCCTAATGCACTGTTCTTGATAAACGATCTTCTTTTCATCGAATTAATTTTAGATTGAATAGAAAGTTAATTCTCACTAAGGTAATCAATAAATCATAAATTGTAAATAGGAGGATGTATAAATCTGATTAAAAGACTAGTAGTATTAGAATTTATGTGGGTATACAACAAAAAATTGGACACTAAAATAAGCCTTATGAGTACATCAAAGAAAGGTGGTAATTCACACCAAACTTTCACAATTTAGGTTGCAACTTCTGAAGGTTAGGGGAGC
>JBDLJS010000036.1:0-36279 GCA_039714235.1 Bacteroidota bacterium
GTATTTTTCTGTCCGAAAACGTAAAACGATTTAATTACCCAGTCGATGGCAGCATCGAGGTCGCCTTCCATTTCGCAGGCTACACCCAGGTTAAACATGCTCTTGGCCGCTATCGATTTGTTCGGATTATCTACCTGTGATTTCCAAATTTCTGCTGCTTCGCGCCATTTGCCTTCTTTTACCAATTTATCTGTCTTTTTTAACTCAACATGCCCCGATACATAATACATACGATCTACTTTTGTCCAATGCGGAATAAGAAGGTTGGCAAACCGCGAACCCGCAATATCGGCAGCATTTAAAACCGCATCTTTTCGCGGGGGCAAATATCTGTTCGCTTCGTAAACCGTTGAAACGTTTTCCGACCAGGTTATTGTATCTGTCCGGTTGAAAATAAATTTAAGTTTTTGTTCCTGTAAATCGTAAAAGTTCCAATAAGACATTATGAATACAGTTTCGTAAGCCAAATTGCTGTTATTCGTTAAATGAATGCCGTCAATGGCTCCAAAATAATCGAGCGATGCGAGTAAATCTGCTCCAGTTGAGTCAGCAATATTTTTTAACTGTACAGAGTTATAAAGGCCATATTCCCGGTCGAGATATTTTGTAGCTGAGTATTTGGTTTTTTTGACAGGACATTGTCTTAAGAATTTTGAAAATAACAATACAAAAAACTCACCAGGTAAATCATTGTTACCTAGTAGAGTGTCACTGATAATAACATCTGAAAAATTAATAGTATCGAGGATTTTTATAGTTGAATAATCGCAAGGCTCGATATCAATTACTGAATCAAAAAAGCTGTGTTCATTCAGCTCTGTTACAAAATAGTAATAGAAGATTTTTGAAGCCACGCTATCGGTGTTCGATTCGTCAGCAACTAATTTATTACCATCATTGTATTTTGAAAACAAAGGATTTAAAGAAACATTGGCGTTGTTGTAGCGAATGGCAACTTTTTGATATTGTTCGGGTATTTTAACTTCTCCGGGTTCAACAATTTCAATATCAATTATTTTGGTGCTGTAAAACGAATAACACCCCTGCATCAGGAAAAGAATACAACAAAAAACTATTAAGTTGAGAGGAGATCGCATTTATAATTGGTTTAATCGTTCAATCTCTTTTTGTCGCTGATTCAGAATTTTTTGGTACTGAAGAATCATTTTTAAATCTTCCCTGCTTTTATAATCCATCGCAATTTGCCTGGCAGCCACCAGCCATTTTTGTGCCGTTTCAATGTCATCTTTCATTTCGTAAGCAAGCGCAATGTTGTATCGTGCATTAATTGCCATTTTCCCGTTTTTGTCGTCGGCATACCTTTTCCAGAGCATTATGGCGTTATCCCAATCTCCTTTTTGAACATATTCGTCGGCTGCCGAAAAATCGGGCAGGGGAGGTATGGAGTACATCCGGTTAACCGTTTGCCAGGTGGCAAAAAACCGTTTCGAATAATTTTCTCCGGCAAGCTGTGATGCAATTTTTAAAGCAGTTAGCCGAGGTGGTAATTTTGTCTTTCTCTGGTAATTGCCTTGTTCGTCGTACCCATTCCAGAAAATGGTGTCAATCATCGTTTTTCTTTCAATCAGTTTTTCGGTGTCCGGATTATAAACTGCCCAAACAGCAGCGGTAATTACTTCGTTCGATTTGGGTGATTCCTGGGTTGAAGAGTATTCTGAATAGAAATAGGAAAATGTTTCCAGCGAAATCAATAAATCCGTGTTGGTTGATTCTGTTAGCTTGTTTACCAGGCTAAAATTCAGTGCCGGTAGTTTGGAGCCTGTGTGCTTTTTAAAAACTTCCGGAAAAATATGAATCTGGTTAAAAGTATTTTTTTCTTTCAAATTTGTAGCCAGTTCATTCGTACACAGGCTCACCAGAATGCTGTCGAGGTTTTTCGGATCTTTCCGGGCTCTTTTAAGCCGGTAGTCATCTTTATAAAAATGCTGCAGCGAGTCGCTTTTGTATTTAAAATTACGGTAAACAATTGCCACGTTTTCGGCATCGGGAGGTACAGCAATTGCACCAGGTTTGTAAACCTCAATAGGATAATCCTTGTAAACGGTACAGGAAGCGGCTAAAATGAGAAGGAAAAACAGCAGGTACAAACGGTTCATGTTATTGTTTTTTTATTTCTCTTTTTCGGTGTTTCAAAATCTCCAGGTACTGGTAGGTAGCCGGATGATACATTGTATTGTACGAGTCTAAAGCCCACGAAATTGCTTCATCTAAATTCCCCTGAAGTTCGAAACCTATGGCTACGTTAAACTGAGCTTTACTTTTCACAGATTTCGACCTGGCCTTTTCGCTAATCTCTCTCCAGATTGCCATGGCTGAATTCCAATCACCAGTATCAATAAATGTGCCAGCCTGTTTGAGTTGCGAATCGCCTTTTATAAAAATGAGACGCCTCTCCACTCGCCATATTGTACTTATTTTCTCCGAGAAATCGATTGCCATGGCAATCCCGGCCTCGCTAAGCGCTTGTTTTACAGGAGTGAACTGACTGAATAAAACACGTGGAGAACTATTCATATCCTCCCAAACCAGTGTGTCCTTAAAAAATTCGCGAATTAATATTTTTTCTTCAACCGGATCGTATATCCTGAAAAGAGCATTGTAAAGTACTTTCATTTCGGCAGTTACATTTGATACAAAGCCATTGTTATAAGGATCGAAATAGGTTATTTCATCAAAATCAGTAGAAATACGGGTTGAATACATATCCATCGAGAGGACGGCATCTGTATTGTAAATTTCGCAAATCTCTTTCACCTGTTCCCATGGCATCTCTTTACTGAAAAAGGTGTTTTTTTCAGATTTTATAAACCTGTTTTCCGGAATTACAAAATCGTACCTGCCTGATTCGAACAGTAACTCGCCCAGCGCCTTTAACGTTGTATCAACAGCCGTTAAGTCGTAGATAACAGTATCGTAATCGAAATTTTGCTGATAAAAAAGTCTTTGTATCGAATCAGTTTCAAGGTCAGAATATTTTTCATCAACTGTCCGGTTAATTATTAATAGACTTTGAATTCGCTGAGGCAGCTCTTTTTGAGAAGCTTGTGGTATTTCAATGGTTATTGTTTTGGTTGACGTACATGAAACGACAAAGAGTAAAACTAAAAGGACTATCACATAATTTTTTCTCACAAGGTGTCTCATATCTCTTGTCTCAATACTAAAAATATAACTTAATAAATACCCCAGAATTTTCTCAAAAACCATTCCACACTTAATAATGACAATAAGATGAAAAACAACCAGCGCAGGTTAAGCAGTTCGTTTATCATTTCCTGAAAATAGGTTGATGCTTTTAATTTATTTTTTGCAGTTAGTTCAGAAATCAGGTTTTCAGCTTCATTGGGAAGATAAAACCGGCCACCACTTTGGGTTGCCAGCTGATACAGCATTTTATGGTTTGCCCGTGTAACTGTGTTTTCAATGTTTACAGGAATTACTGTAAAGCTGCCTGTTTCGTTAAATGTTTCGTTGCCGATTGTTACGTTTGCCGAAAAAGTATAATCGCCCGTTGGAAGATGCCCTGCATTCAGGTAATAGTTTTCGCCCCGAACGTCGAACGCAAAACTGAAATTTTCATCATTTGTGTTTTTAAGCTCAATATTTACCTCTTCCGATGCAATTTGCTCGAATGCATCGTTATAAACTTCAGCAGTTAAAACAACATCGTCGGTTTCGGCATAAACCGGTTTATATTCGATAATAAAATTATCTTCGTTTTCGCGCAAAGCCAGGTATTGCACCAGTTGGTTCACCAGCTCGTTAAACCTTGCATGACTTTGGTTTTGGTAATAATCGAACAACCTCCACCGCCATATTCCTTCCCCGAAAATATACCCTGTTTTTCGTCCGTTTAATTTGCCCGTAGCCACCAGTGGTTTTGCTGTTTCAATGTTTTTTAGTTTTTGATATAAAAGCGGCGTAAACTCCGGTTCAAGTTCGTAATCGGCAAATGCCACCTGCAGCGGAGGAAACTTTGGTATGATTTCAATTAATTCTTCCGACAGGTTAAAAGTGGCATAAATTGAATTAAATGAAGGCTGAGCCTCTTCTCCTGTTCCTGCCAGTGGTTTAATATTTACTTCCTGCGAAAGTGCATTAAGCTGGGGAAGAAATGTTTTGTTGCCAACAACAAAAAGTACCGGTATTTTTTCGTTTTCAGCAGTTTGAATAATTTCTGATACAGACTTTCCTGAGGTAGGTAACTGGTTTAATATTATCAGGTTAAATTTTTTCAGGTTAGCCGGATACGGTTCTTCGGTGAATACCGTAACTTCATACGTTTTTTGTTCTTCGAGCGTATTTTTTATTGCCCCGATATCGGGATGCGGGCCGTCTGAAAGAATCAGAATTTTCTGTTTGTTTTCCAGTACATTTATAACAAATCCGGCTGTGTTGTTTTTTGTATTTCTTTCGTTTTCAACTGCTTCTATCCGGGCAGAGAAATGTTTTAACCCCGGATCGCCGGCTTCAAGAATAAATTCTTTCGAGTAAAAATAGTTATCGTTGGGCGGGGTTATTATTATATTTTCAATCTCAACTCCGTTATGTAATACAGAAAGTTTTAACGGAATCCCTTTTACTTTTGAGAACTGAACATCGACCTCGACCGGAAATTTGTTGCCCGAAAATGCTGTGCGGTTCATCCGGGTTGCCTGTATGCGCGAATCGGAAATAATGGTGGTATCGCCAAAACCAACGGCATAAACCGGAAAACGAACCTCATTTAAAAGGTTCACAGGATTTTTCCCCTGGTTGTAGATTCCATCACCGGCAATTATAAGGGCTCCAATATTTTCGTTAAAATGGTTGTTGGCAACGGTAGTAATCAGTTCGCTGTAATCCGATTTTTTATCGGAAAACTGCAACGAATTAAAATTACCTGCTTTTTCTCCAAACGAATATTCAATTACAGAATAATTTTTTTTGAGCTCATCAACCAATGTATTTCTGAAATGGCTGAATTCAGTTAAAACCTGTGCGGAATCTGAAGCATGGACAACAGATTCGGAGTTGTCCCAGGCTGCAACGATTACCGGGTTCTGCGTGATCTTTTTAAGATTTCTAAGAAAAGGTGATAACAATAAAAATGCAATCAGGAAGAATGACAAAAATCTTAACAACATTAATGTGCGTACCTGTAACCTGGTAAGTTCTTTGTTTTCTTTATTCTTAAAATACAGCAGGATAATCATGCCGAAAGAGGCAATCAGAATTGCCATTAAAATAATGAACCAGTATTTTGTTCCAAACGAAATCAAATTATTCAATTTTTAGAGCAGGTAAATATACACATCTCCTTTTTTTTTAATAAGATTAATGTGTATTATTGCACCCGATTTGAATCTTTCTTACATAAATATATGTACGATTCAACTTAATTTATTCAGTTTTATATTCACAAGAATTTAAATAATTAGAAAATGAAAGTTACAGTTTTTATTGCCTTGATAGCAATTCTGGCATCTTGTACGGCTAAGTTTAATCCCGAAATTACGGTTGAAGATTTAAAAGAAAATATTGAGTATCTGGCTTCCGACTCTTTAAAAGGGAGAAAACCGGGGAAGGAAGGTAGTTTGTTAGCCGCTGATTTTATCCGTCAGAAATTTGAGAATGCAGGTCTGGAATTGATGTATGAAAATGGTTTTCAGGATTTTGGATTAATTACTTCGGCAGAGGTTGCTGATGGTAATTCGTTATCTGTTAACGGAAATTCTTACGAAGTTAAAACCGACTTTTTACCTTACGCTTTTTCGTCAAATTCGAAAGTGGAAGCAGGTGTTGTTTTTGCCGGGTATGGTTTGCAGGTTGATTTAGATACCGTTAAATGGAACGATTTTGATGGTATCGATGTTACCGGAAAATGGATTCTTGCATTGCAGGGCGATCCTGACATGGACAACGCTCAAAGTCCGTTTGTGCCGTTTTCTTCAGAGCGTTCGAAAGCATTAAATGCCAGCGATAACAAAGCAGCAGGGCTAATTTTAGTTGCCGGTCCTTCGTACAGTAAAAACGACGAACTTTCTTCGCTGTTTTTCGATAAAAATACAAGCAATTACTCTTTCCCGGTGATACAGGTTACGAGGGCTGTTGCCAATAAAATGTTAGCAGCTTCAGATGAAACTGTCGAATCGCTCGAAACAAAGATGCTTGAACAAAAAGCTACTTTAAGTGTGAAAACTGAGGCGAAAGTTGCAGTTAATGTTAATGTTGAGTTGAAAGAGACCAAAACTCAAAATGTGGTTGCCATGGTTCCCGGAACAGACGAAACCCTTAAGAGTCAATATGTAGTAATTGGAGGTCATTACGACCATTTGGGAATGGGTGGCCCTGGCTCTGGTTCGCGTGCAGTAGATACAATTGCAGTGCATAATGGTGCCGATGATAATGCTTCGGGTGTTGCCGCAGTTATTGAAATTGCTGAAAAAGTTGCAGCTGAAAAAAATAATAAACGAAGCGTTATTTTTGTAGCTTTTGGCGCCGAAGAGATGGGACTGGTTGGTTCGAAAGCATTTGCTGAAAATCCGCCTGTGGAAACTGAAAAAATTGTTGCAATGTTTAATCTTGACATGGTTGGAAGGTTAGATACCGTTTCGAAAGGGCTGAGTATAGGCGGAACAAAAACTGCAAAAGAGACTGAAGATATTCTGAATGATTTAAATACCGGGTTCGAGTTGGCGATGTCACCCGAAGGAGTTGGCCCGTCAGACCATGCCTCGTTTTATCTTAAAGATATTCCTGTGTTTTTTATCTCAACCGGTGCACACGCCGATTATCATACCCCACAGGACGATGTTGAGTTTGTTAATTTTGAGGGAGCAAAAAAAGTTACCGAGTATTCTTACATTTTACTTAACAAAATTGTAAACCGCGATTCTGTTTTAACGTTTCAGGAAGCCGGGCCAAAATTTCAACGCAAGCGCGGTGGCAAGTTTAAAGTTACATTTGGAATTATGCCGGATTTTGCAGGAATGGAAAAACGTGGATTACGCATTGATGCCGTAACAAAAGGAAAACCTGCTGATAAAGGCGGGATGAAAAAAGGTGATATTATTACTGCTATCGAAGGTAAAAAAGTTGGTGGCATTCACGATTATATGAGCCGTCTGCAAACCCTTAAAGCAGGGCAAACTATTACCGTTGATGTTCTTCGCGATGATAAAAAAACTGTGTTAATTATTCAGTTATAAATGAAGAAGGGGCAATTAATACTGATTCTGATTCTGCTTGGAACACAACTTTTTGCAAGGAATTACGAATTCGAAAAAAGTTCGTTTGTTTATAAAGAGGTTGATGGCCATTCGTTAACAATGACGGTGTACAAACCAAAATTATCATTGTCGGTTAAGCTGCCTGCTATTGTTTTCTTTTTTGGCGGCGGATGGGTAGGCGGTACACCTGAGCAATTCCGGCTGCAGGCAGAATACCTGGCAAGCCGCGGAATGATTGCAATTTGCCCCGATTATCGTGTGAAAAAACGCCAGGGTACAACCCCGTTCGAGAGTGTGAAAGATGCCCGTTCGGTTATGCGGTATTTAAAAATAAATGGTGTTGAAATGGGTATTGACACCAGCAAGATAATAGCCTCCGGTGGTTCGGCCGGAGGCCATTTGGCTGCCTGCACTGCATTAATCGACGATATTAACGAAAGTAGCGATGATCTTTCTGTTGCACCTTCTCCATACGCAATGGTATTGTTTAATCCGGTTGTGGATACCGGGAAAAAGGGATACGGGCAGGAAAAGGTAGCTGGAAGAGAATTTCAAATTTCTCCGGTACATCACGTTAAACCAGGTACGCCACCAACCCTTATTTTGCACGGAAAAGACGACACCACGGTTCCGTACGAAAATGTAGAAAGGTTTAAAGATGTAATGCATCAGGAGGGAAACAGTTGTAAACTAAAAGGGTATAAAAAACAGAAACACGGATTTTTTAACTACAGCAAAAAGCCTAAATATTTCAAAAAAACACTAAAACAAACCGAAAAATTTCTGGAAGGTTTTGATCTTTTAATGGGTGAGAGCTGGATTAAACAGTATTGTAAAAAGTTGAATTAAATCCACCCCCGCAATTTGTAATAAGCCAGGGCAATTGTTTCCCGTGCAATCAGAATTTCGTATTTCAGGTGATCCCAAAGCCGGTAACGGATATTTATGCTGTTTCCTACATCGGGCATTAGTGATGTATTGCCGCCCAGTTCGTCGTCCTTAAATGTCAGGTCGGCTTCTACTGCATTTTCAAAAGCTGACAGGGCATTTACTTTTTCAAAACCAACTTTTTCAAAACAAAGCACCGCACGCCGCATGTGCTCAGGCGAGGTTACCAGTAATATTGGCGATTGCATTTTTATCAGCCCCTGGCAGTTTAAAGCCTGTGCCCTTGTGTTGGTACCTTTGGGCTCAAAAAGTATTTTTTCGTTTGAGATTCCCCTTAAAATCAACTCCTTTTTCATTAAACTGGGAGTACTTAAACTATCGGCTGTTTCACCAGGCATGGCTATAATTATATTGGCTTCAGGGAACGATTTTGCAGCCTTTTCAACATACCAGCTTCGCATCAGGTTCGATTGACTTGGCATACCTCCACCTCCCAGCAAAACAATGGTTTTCGGTTTCCAATTTAGTTCCGATTTGCTGGTGCCCAACCAGTGGTATCCCCAAAATGGTGCCGAGGTTAATGCCAGGATTACACAAATCAGAAAGAAAATTCCAATCAGTACCAATAAATTTCGGAGTATCTTTAAAAAATGAATATTTTTGATTTTCGTTATAGTCATAACTTAAATAGAGAATTTAAAAATACATTTAACTTTTAAAACTACGTCATTGAATACATCAGAAAAAAATGAAATAATTCAGCTGTTTGAAAATCATTTCAACGAAAAAGTAGAGTCATTCGAAATGTTGCCGCCATCGGGTTCGTACCGCGAATATTGCCGGTTAACGAATAATAATCGTACGGTAATTGGAGCACTCAACGCCGATGTAAAGGAAAACACCGCGTTTCTTTCGTTTACTAATCATTTCAGAAAAACCAGGCTGCCGGTGCCCGAAGTCTATGCGGTAAGCTCTGACCTGAAAAAATATTTACAGGAAGATTTGGGCAACACGACATTATTCGATTTTTTGAGCAGGACAAGAGAACAGGAAGGCTTTTCGGAACATATAGTTGCAGAGTATAAAAAGGTGCTGAAAGAATTGCCCCGGATACAAATTCGGGCAGGGAAAGACCTTGATTATGAGGTTAGTTATCCCCGCGCAGCTTTCGATAAACAATCGATGATGTGGGACCTGAACTATTTTAAATATTACTTTTTAAAACTGGCAAAAATTCAGTTCGACGAGCAGGCGCTTGAAGATGATTTTCAGGTATTCAGCGATTATTTGCTGAGCGCCGAATCAGACTTTTTCCTTTACCGCGATTTTCAGTCGCGAAACGTAATGCTGAAAGACGATAAAGTATTTTTTATCGACTACCAGGGAGGGCGCAAAGGAGCGTTGCAGTACGATCTTGCCTCGTTGCTTTTCGATGGGAAAGCAGATATCCCACGAAGTATTCGTAATCAGTTGTTCGAATTTTACCTGGGCGAACTAAAAAAATACATCGAAGTAGATGAAAAATCGTTTACCTCTTTTTATAAGGGATTCGTTCTTATTAGAATTATGCAGGCAATGGGAGCTTATGGTTTTCGGGGGTTTTACGAAAAGAAAGAACATTTCCTGAAAAGTATTCCGTATGCCCTTAATAACCTGAGGTTTTTATTGCAGGATTTGAATCTGCCTGTGGAAATTCCAGAACTGGTTAATGTGCTGGAGCAGCTTATTCATTCAAAAGTATTAAAAGAAATAGGCCAGGTTAAAAATGCGCTGACAGTGCGCGTAAACAGTTTCTCTTACAAAAAAGGAATACCCAATGATCCCTCGGGCAATGGAGGAGGTTTTGTTTTCGATTGCCGGGCGATAAACAACCCCGGTAAACTGCAGGAGTTTAAAAAACTTACCGGCAAAGATTTGGCCGTGCAGGAGTTCCTGGAGCAGAAATCGGAAATCGGAATTTTTCTCGATTCGGCCAAAGTATTGGTTTCGCAGTCGGTGAAGGTTTACCTTGAGCGTGGCTTTACTCACCTTTCAATTAATTTTGGTTGTACAGGCGGACAGCACCGTTCGGTTTATTCGGCCGAAAAAATAGCACAATTTCTGAAAAACAATTTCCCGGTAAATGTTGTTCTTGATCATTGCGAACAAGAAAACTGGTAATGGGGAAGAAAGCGTGTAAGAAGAAAGATTTTAAAGATAAGGAGAACCCAAAATTTGAGTGCGAAAAGTGCGGGGCAAAGGTGAAGAAGAAAGAGAAGGTTTGTGAATCCACAAAAATAAATTCCAGATAACAAAAAATAATGCAAAGTGTCATTCCGTAAAATAATGAAGTGTAACGAATTATTTATACGGAATCTCATCATTTTGACAGCAATAATAATGAGATTCCTGCTTTGGCAGGAATGACAGTCATGAAAGTTTGGAATTTATCGCTTCTGTTTATATTTTCGCACATTATTAAAAAAAGCAGTAATGGGAAGAGCATTTGAATACCGCAGGGCAGCGAAAGAGAAACGCTGGGATAAGATGTCGAGAATATTTCCGAAACTCTCGAAAAAGATAACCATAGCAGCAAAAGAAGGTGGTCCCGACCCCGATTTGAATGCCGCATTACGTACTGCAATTCTAAATGCCAAGGCGCAAAATATGCCGAAAAGCAATATCGATTCGGCCATTAAACGTGCATCGGGCAAAGACGCCGCAAACTTTACCGAATTAAACTACGAAGGCAAAGGGCCTCATGGCGTGTTGGTTTTTGTTGAGTGCGCCACCGATAACTCAACCCGTACTGTAGCCAACGTAAAAAGCTACTTTAACAAAGCAGGAGGAGGGCTGGTTCCCAATGGCTCGCTGGAGTTTATGTTTTCGAGGAAAGCTGTTTTTGAGTTCGAAATGCCAGAGGGTATGGAGCTCGACGATGTGGAACTGGAAATGATTGATGCCGGCCTGGATGAAATTGAAGAAAACGAAGGCATTTATTATGCCTATGGCGATTACACCAGCTTTGGTGATATGGCAGCCGAGTTCGAAAAATTAAACATTAATGTAAGCAAAGCAGAATTACGGCGTATTCCTACCACCCCGGTAGAGTTTACCGAAGAGCAAATGGAAGAGATTGAAAAAATGCTCGACAAAATGGAAGAGGACGACGACGTTCAGGCAGTTTATACCAATATTGCTTAGAAAATTTTAAGGAGTTGGAGATTCTATCTCCAATAACTTTTACTCTGGTCGACGTTTAAACAAATGTTTAAGCTATTATTTTTTCTTTGGGCAGGAGTTAACAAGTGTATAAGCCTCTCTTTTTTTCATTGGTCAGCATTTAAATAAATGTTTATGCATTCGATTTTTGACGCCTGGGGTTTGTACGTACGTCCACTGCCTGCAATCTGTTTTTTCTAAATTAGTAACCAATTGCAAACGTTTATAAACGCCTGCCTGACCAGGTAGGTAGGGATATGTAATTAAAAACCAAAGAATTAAGCTTATTTTTGATGAAAAACATAAATGTAACGTTATAACCAGGTTGTGCGTCATTAAAGAGCAGCAAATTAATCATCTAATTTTATAGAACAAAAACGATTTCTTGAAAAAAGTCCAAAACACATGTAAGATATATATTGCATATTGAAATATTTATCTTACATTTGAAGTATGGAAAATATAAAAATCAAAATAGCAAGAGTAGAAAAAGGATTATCGCAACAAGACCTTGCTGATTTGGTTGGTGCAACAAGACAAACTATTGGTTTGATTGAAAAAGGGAAATATAACCCTTCGCTAAATTTGTGTGTTAAGATTGCAAAAGCATTAAATAGAACATTAAACGATTTATTTTGGTATGAAAACAAATAGTAAAAAACCGTTCTTAAATATGGACGAAAGAAATAAGCAAATTGCTTATAAAGTGATTGCAATAATGTATTTTCTTACAATTATAGCAATGCAAGGAATTGTAATATATCGACAGTTTGCTCTTGGACAAGAGTTAAGTGATTTCGAGGATATTGCCATCATTATGACTATCAACTCTCTGTTCCTAATAAGTGCTCTTTTGTATTTTGGAGCAATTCAAATAAGGAAATTAAAAGTAAAGAGTATTTTGTTAATATATGTTGTATTTGTAGTTCTCGGTAGTTTATTTACTTATGCTAAATATAATATATTCCAAAGTCCGGGATTGTCTTTTGAACAACTGTTTAATAAATTAATAATTGTCATAACTATCATTGGACTTATAATGGGATTTTGGATACTACTTTCATTCTTAGGTAAAAAACGACTTGACAAAGAATTAGAATAGATAATTAAAAAAGACACCGTTATGAAAAAAACAGCATTTTTATTACTAATAATATTGTTCAGTTTGTGTTCTTGCTCTAAATTGTATGAAGGGATAGTTGTAGAAAAACGCTACACACCTGCACTTACTTATGGTCAATATGGTCCACCCTTCGATGAATATATGCTTAAGATAGAAGGTGATATGAATTCTAAAATCAAAACGAAAAAAGTTTACGTTTCAAAACAAACCTATGATAGCATTGAGGTAGGCGACATATATCTATTAAATGAATAAAAAAATGATGGAAAAATTAGAAGGACATAACCACTATTTATATTATAGTTCTGTGATTATTGCGTTAGGAATTACTTTTGCAACAATATTTAAAGATATTATTGGTTCAATCGGAATTGTATTTATAGCAGTTGGAGGACTATTTTTTATAATAGGAATGAAAAAGAAACGTAAAGAAGACGAACGGAAGAACAAATAACGAACGCACCATATTCAAACCGTTCACCTGTTTAACCAGGGGTAACAACTATTAACCCCCAAAATCCCACCGGTCGTCTAAATAATTGTAATTTTAATCACTCGTTGGGCTATTTTCGGGAAAAACAAATTTATGCTGCCGGTTCAGAAATACATCAATCATTTTAAAGAAATATGGGAAAACAGCCCCACACATTCTCCCACCTTCCCGAAAGAATATTCTGAAACAGAAAAAAGAGAGCGGGAAAATAACTACGAACACTTTCAGCAAAAAATAAACGAATTACAGAGCCGGAAAAAACGCCAACAACTCAGGAAGGATCCGGGGCAATCGTTTTTCCCCATGTTTAAGGCGTTTCTCGAAACAGTTTTTGATTTCGATAAAAACCACCTGGGATTGATTCTTTCTGATGAGTTTAAAAATGTATCGAAAGACTTTTTTTACCGTGCCCGCGAGTTCGGCCCCGAGTTAAAACCCGAAAATATTTACCAGGGAATGCGGAATGTGTGGATTATGAACGGCATTCAATTGATGATGGATATTCCGGTTGAAATAACTCCATCGGTGTTTGCCTACTCAATGATTTACCCTTACAGTGATAATTTTCTCGATAACCCGGAAGTGACAGATGACGAAAAGCAACTTTTTTCGGAACGGTTTAACTTACGTTTACACGGTGAGGAGTTTGCCCCGAAAGATTTTACTGAAGAGCAGCTTTACAAACTGGTTGAGATGTTTGAAAAACAATATCCGCGAAACGGATTCCCCGAACTTTACGAAAGCCTTTATGCCATTCAGCAGGGGCAAACCAACAGCCTGAAACTGATAAATGAGAACGGCCTTTCTGATTCAGTAATTATAAATATTTGCTTCGAAAAGGGTGGGGCATCGGTTTTAGCCGATGGCTACCTGGTGGCCGGAAAATTGACACGCGAGCAGGTACAGGCGCTGTTTGGTTATGGCATTTACCTGCAGTTGCTCGATGATATTCAGGATGTGAAAGAAGATTCCGAGGCTTATACAAAAACTATGTTTTCCTGTTTGCCAGATCAGGATTTAGGCGTGTTTGTAAATAAAACCATTCATTTTGGCAGAAAAGCCCTTGAAGAGATGCATTGCTTTACGGGGGTAAAAAACAACGACTTCCTGAGCCTGATGAACCGCAGCATTGAAACCATGATTATCGAGTCGGTTGGTTTGAATAACACCTGGTACAAAAAAGAATATCTGGCAGAACTGGAAAAGCATTCACCCCTTCATTTCGAATTTATTCGGCATAAACGCACACAATCAAAATCGCAGCGGTTTGCTGTTTTTCAGAAGTATTTCGATTATAAATAGTCTGATAGGAATTTAGAGAGTACAACAGGTTCCCCGTTTCTAATACATAATTCATCTTTTTCAAAGTATTTACAATGCGTGCTCGCCATTGGAATTTCTGAAACGTTGTATTTTGGAGGGAGGTTTCTCTGCCCCTTCACACCAACAACAAAATCGTGCTGAAACCCAAGTATGAGTTTTACCACTCCATCGGCAATACGCATCCAGAAACGCCGTCCCCGGTTAATGATTAATCCTTTTTCCCAGTCGTTTATAACCGCAAAATATTTTGAGCTCTGACTGGCCATAGAACCATTAATCACTTTATTCAACCGCCGGCTACCAAAGGTCATTTGTTTTGCCCCGGGCTGGTCCATGAAATAATCGGCCGAGAACTGTAACAATGCAAAGGCATAAGAGGCAGGCGTGCCTTTGGTTAATTTTTCCAACATGCTTAATCCTGTTGAGATTTTGCTGCCCAGTTTAAAATAAGCTACACCGTTAGCCGGAGAAAGCATCAGGGCTCTGTCAACCTTAAATGGCAGGTTTTTATCGGCGCCAATTGCCTGTGCCAGCAAACAACCCCGACTTGCTGCCAGCAGGCTGACTCCTTTTTCAAATTCCTGCGAACCCAAAAGTTTTTTTAATTGTTTTACATTGTCGAAAACATCGGCGCTGATGGTCGGGTGGTTAAATGCAAGAACCTGCTCGTAGCCCGATAATTTTAAAAATTCTTCCAGTTCAGATGTGCCATTTCTGTATCTTACTAAATCCATATAAGTATTTAACGTACACGAAAAAGTACCATGAATAAGTAATAATGTTTTTTTGCTGTAATCGATTTTATGCGAACTGTCGACCTTTAAAAAAGCACCTCGCATGTTAAACCGGTCGTTGTCTGACGAAGCTACGTTGCTGATTTTTACCGAACTGTCGTAAATCAAAAGTCCGTATTTTTTTTTGCCAAAAAGCGGGTAGGTCAGGTTTCCGCCTTTCGATTTTACGGTCATAACCAAATTCTCTGGTTTGAAAAACTCTTCTAACAGGTTTTTCGGAGTTTCGGCTTTTCTTTTAAAGGTTATAATTTTAATAATGAAGGAGGTAATTCTTTTATCCCTCGTCCAGGTTATGTCTTCAGAATTGTCGGAAGTGAATTTGTAAGGTGGCAGAACTTTGAAAAAATAGGTCAGCCGGTCACGTTTGGTGGTGAAATTATCGTCGGTTTTTTTACATTGAATGAACTCTTCAAAATTTGATATGTCGTTGAGCTTTTTCAGGTTTTTAATCCGTTGGTGATAATAATAAACCATAGCGCCCTCAGAATCATCCACAAACAAATCAAGCCTCAATTCAGGTATATCGTCGTATTTTTTAACTTTTTCCCAGTCGATGTTAAAATTGGTGCTGTCAAAATTTATGTAACGTTCAACCACTTCGTTTTTAACATCCTTAATTTCAGTATTGAAACTTTTTATGTGGTCGATTACTTCAACGGTGGAGATATCCCGTGTCGATTCGTCAGTATTTCCCTCCTCAGAATTCTGAACGTCGAAATTAAATGGTTGATTGTCTTTCCAGCCCAATGTTCCCCATATTCCAGGGAGTTTGCCTTTTTGTTCTTTCTTAATTATTTTTTTGAGTTTCTTTTCGTTGGTGTAATCCTGAATTTTGGACATGTCGCCCAGGATTAAAAACCTGTTGTCGAATTGTGATATGCTGTCGTTCATGGTAGTTGGTTTATCTGAAAATTGTACTTAAGCTATTGATTGTAAATCAACTGTAAGTTACTGTTTTTATGCGGAAGTTAAAAGGGAAATGGTGAAACGTTTTTTTAGAATTCTTGTTTGCAATTGTATTTCTACTATTAAATCATTGGTGCCCGCCAAAATTCAAGATTAGTTAAAAAAACATTATATTTGGTTGTTAATCAGGTGTCGCACTTTTATTTTAATAACTGCCTTCATACTTGTTTTTAGAACTCCATTTCATTATAATTGCTCTCTTGTAAAAACAACCTTTACGAATTCAATCAGTTTTTGGTTGATAACATAAATTCAGTAAACCAAATATGAAGTTAACGGTACTCGACATTGCAATTATATTCACCTATCTTATTTCAACCGTTGTTATCGGGCTGCTGCTAAAAAAGGTTGCCCAGAAAAGTAAATCGAACTATTTGCTGGGTGGAAATAAACTGCCGTGGTACATGCTGGGCTTGTCAAATGCTTCGGGCATGTTCGACATTTCCGGCACTATGTGGCTGGTAACCTTACTTTTTGTTTACGGGTTGAAAAGTATCTGGATTCCCTGGCTGTGGCCTGTTTTTAACCAGATCTTTTTAATGGTCTTTTTAAGTATCTGGCTGCGCCGTTCGAAGGTTACTACAGGGGCAGAGTGGATTACCACCCGTTTTGGGCATAAACGCGACAGTAACCTTTCTCACGGAGTGGTTGTAATTTTTGCCCTGATAATGTGTCTGGGATTATTGGCTTACGGTTTTGTGGGCCTCGGTAAGTTTATGATGATTTTTATTCCGTGGGAGATGGTATCGTCGTATATTTCTTTTCATGTGCCCGAACAGTATGTTCCTCATATTTACGGAGTTGCATTTACCATTTTTGCTGTGTTTTATGCCATATTGGGCGGGATGACAAGTATTGTGTGGGCCGATGTTTTGCAATACATAATTATGACAATTTCGGCTATTCTTATCGGCGTTCTGGCCATGAAAGCCTTAACTGTTGAAACCTTAAACGTGCCCGAAGGATGGTCTTCTCCGTTTTTTGGCTGGAAACTAAACGACCTCGACTGGACAGGAATAATTGATGAGGTGAATGACAAAATTGCCAGCGACGGGTATTCACTGTTTTCCATCTTTTTTATGATGATGCTGTTTAAAGGTGTGCTGGTTTCGCTTGCAGGGCCTGCACCCAACTACGATATGCAAAAAATCCTCTCGACCAAATCGCCCAAAGAAGCTGCTAAAATGAGTGGTTTTGTATCGGTTGTGTTAATGCCTGTCAGGTATTTTATGATTGCAGGTTTTGCCGTGCTGGGATTGTTGTATTACGACCGGCTCAACCTCTTGGTCGCCGGACAAATTGATTTCGAACAGATTTTACCATCGGCAATTGCCGAGTTCGTTCCTGTTGGTTTTATGGGGCTGCTGCTGGCAGGTTTGCTGGCTGCTTTTAATTCTACTTTCGCCGGTACCCTGAATGCTGCCCAGGCTTATATAGTTAACGATATTTATTTGCGGTATGTAAAGCCGAATGCATCGAATATACAAATCAGGAACATGAATTATATTACCGGTGTTACTGTCGTGGTTGTAAGTATTATATTCGGATTATTTGCACAGGATGTAAACAGCATACTTCAATGGATAGTTTCGGCACTTTACGGAAGTTACGTTGTATCTAACGTACTAAAATGGTACTGGTGGCGGTTCAACGGTTATGGCTATTTCTGGGGAATGATTGCAGGATTGATCCCGGCCCTGATTTTTCCGTATGTTTTTTCCGAAACGCTCGATTTGTACTACTTCCCGCTGTTATTGCTTATTTCAATAGCAGGTGCAATATTAGGCACACTTTTAACCAAACCAACCGGCGAAGAAACTCTGAAAGAATTTTATCGTACAGTAAATCCATGGGGATTCTGGGGGCCAATAAAACAAAAAGTAATGGCCGAAAATCCTGAATTTGTTCCCAATAAAACTTTTAAACGCGATATGCTGAATGTTGTTTTAGGTATAATTGCACAAACGGCACTGATTGCATTGCCAGTTTATATCGTATTACAGGATTCTGTTCCAATTTGGATTACTATCGGAATAACAGTTATTTCTGTTTCGATAATGAAAAAGACCTGGTGGGATACATTGCCGGAGAGGTAGTTTAGAGTTCAGAGAATAAATAAACTGATAGATAAAAATAAAGGTTTATATTAGACTTAATTTTGAAAATATCTAAAATATCCCACTTCGAGTGATATTAAAAGCTAAATAAATGACCAAAAAATATAACTGGGCCATTTTGGGTTGTGGAAGAATAGCCGGAAAGTTTGCAGCTGATTTAAAATTACTTTCCAACGCCATTTTGTATGCTGCTGCATCGCGCGATATCACCCGTGCAAAGGAATTTGCAAATCAGTTTGGTTTCGAAAAAGCTTATGGCAGCTACGATGAAATGCTTAACGACCCAAATGTCGATGCGGTTTACATTGCCACACCACACTCTCATCATCGCGAACATACTTTGCTTTGCCTAACCAATAAAAAGGCAGTTTTGTGCGAAAAGGCTTTTGCCATGAACCTGAATGAAGTTAAAGAAATGGTGGCCTGTGCAAAAGAAAATAACACATTTCTGATGGAAGCCTTCTGGACTATTTTTCAACCCAGTTTTGCAAAAGCCATGGAGATAATCAAATCGGGTGAATTGGGTAGTTTGAAAATCGTGCGTTCTGATTTTGCATTTAATGCACCATATTTGGAAGATAAACGGCTTTACAATACAGAGCTGGGTGGCGGTTCGCTGCTTGATATTGGTATTTACCCTGTGTTTGCCGCGTTAACATCGCTGGGTGTGCCTGAAACCATAAAATCATTTGCTGATTTTAGTCCTACTGGTTCAGAAGAGAGCCTTAATATTATTTTTAAATACTCCGGAGGCGAAATGGCGAATCTTACATCCAGTTTTGCAGCTTATTCACCGGTGCAAACAGAATATCTGTGCGAAAAAGGTTACCTGGTTTTAAATCCACGTTGGCATTCTCCAACCGATATAACCATTTGGAAAGAGGGGGGAGAAGTAAGCACCATAAAATCGAAACATCGTGAAGGAACCGGGTATCAGTACGAGGCAAAGCATGTAATGGAGTGCCTTGATGCCGGATTAATTGAAAGCCCGAAAATGTCGTGGCAAATGAGCCTCGATTTAATGGGAATTATGGACAGAATAAGAATTGATGCAGGCGTTTTTTACCCAGGACACGACAAAAATCTGTTTTTATAAATCTGATTTGGATTAAATAAAAGAAATAATCTAATTGCATTATAGAATCTTCAAAAAACACTATTTATGTTTAAGTTATTTTACAGTATCTCGCCAATAGTGTAATCAGCACCTTACAATTCTGTTTTTTGCGGTCTTCAACTTTAAATTTGAGTTAACAAATACAAAATTTTAATAAAGAAATATTTCTTTAAATTGATATTTGTCTATTTTTGATAGTGAATAAAATTTAATTCATTAAAGATGAATGCAAGAAAAAATATTTTGAAAGGCCAGGTATCAGAACCAACCCTAAGACGGTTGCCCGGTTATCTGTTTTTTCTTGAAAAAGTTCGCGAGGAAGGTGTTATAAATATTTCGGCTCCTACCATTGGCAATGCATTGAAATGCGATTCAACACAGGTTGTGAAAGACCTGTCGGTAACCGGCATAAAAGGAAAACCAAGGGTAGGGTATAATACGTATGAGTTAATCCATGCACTCGAAGAATTCCTCGGTTTTAATCATGTAAATGAGGCCTTTTTAGTAGGTGCCGGTAATTTAGGAGCTGCCTTGATGGCATACCAGGAACACCAGAACCTGGGAATAAAAATTATTGCTGCTTTCGACGTAAATCCAGAAAAGATTGGTCAACATATTGGTGGTATTCATGTTCTTGAGTACAATAAATTGTTTCATTTGTCAAACAGGCTAAATGTAAAAATCGGGATTCTTACCACACCCAATAATGTAGCGCAGGAGGTTGCTGAGGATTTGGTAAACTGCGGTATTAAAGCAATCTGGAATTTTACATTGACTAATCTCGATTTGCCGGATGAAATAATTGTGCAGGATACTTCAATGAGTTCATATGCAGCTGTATTACTACGACAATTAAATGATTTAGAAAATTAACTTTTAAACAAAAGAATGATGAAAAGAGTAAAAATGTATTTTAGATGTGTGGATGCCTTAATAAAGAAAATTTTCTTTAAACAGCAAAAAAATGATATTTCTCATGAGTGTCAAAAGTTGATTGACAGCATTGAGAATATTGATTCATCAGAAAAGAAAGTACAGGAAGAATACCTGGTTAATTATTGTAAAACTACCCGCTGGCAAACACTTTAGTACAGAGTAAACATAAATGCCGTTTAGTTAGGAATTTAATATATAAAAGAAATATATTGTCTGGTCTAAAATAATATAACGAACCTTTGTTTTTCCTTGCAGAAAAAAGGGAATTGAAACATAATAATTTTTCAATATCCTAAAATTTGGAAGTCTTTAATCCCAAAAACTGTATCTGACTGAAATTCCCCATTTACTTTAAACAACTTCTATATTTTGAAATTGATATAGAACTTAATTTTATACTTTTGTTTTGTGCAATTAATCGGAAGGATATATCGGCGTAACATATATGGAATAATGGGAACCCTTTTGTTTCATATTTTACTTTTTTCGGCATTTTTATTGGCCGATGTCAATCGTAAAGGAATCGTTAAAGAACAAGAGTTACTGATTGAATTTCCAGATTTAATTGAAGAGAATGTTGAAGAACAGGTTGATGCCGAACAAGATGAAAATATGACTTCAACAGATGAGAGTTTCAGTAACAGAAGCAATCTGGCATCTAACAAACTGGCATCAGAAAATGTTACAACCTCTGCCGACGAGTTTTTCGACGAAGATTACCAGAAAGAACTGGAAGCAGCACAAAAACTGGTATCTGATGTAAATAACCAGCTATCAAAAGAGATTGTAAATATGGCAGATATCGATATGCCTGTAGAAACAACAGAAGGCATGGATCCTGATTCGATTAAAAACATTGTTTATGCAGGCGAAAGCAATATTGTATATTATCTCGAAAACAGGTACCACGTAAGTTTGCCGGTTCCGGTATACCTGGCGCAGGGCGGAGGAGTTGTTGTTGTCGATATATTGGTCAACAGGGATGGAAAAGTTACCAAAGCAGTTGCACGAAACAACAATACCATTCGTGACAAACAAATTTTCATCTATGCACAAACTGCCGCACTACGTACTGTTTTTAATAAGAATTTTACCGCACCTGTTAGCCAAAAAGGTACCATTCATTATACCTTTGTGGCGCAATAATGCACATGTTAACTTAATAAGATCTTTAACATGATTTAACACCAGCTATTTGTGAAGTTTGAAAAGTAGCTATATATTTGCAGAACGTTTATTTTCATAAGTTTAGGTTTAGTTAGGTTAGTTAGTTTAATGAGAAAAGGATGGGTTGCTGAACTCGTCCTTTTTGTTTTTTTACCCCCTTTGATAATATTTCTCTCAACTTTTTACCCTTTTTTATATAAATTTTTATCTTTACATCATAATGTAACGTGTTGTGAATTAGCTAAATTGCAATTTTAGACACAAAATATTTACAAGTTGTTGATAGAATAATTTTAAATAAGGGGTTACCTTTTTCATAATAATCGAATAATATAGTAGGACATGATAAGTTATACGGATGCGCAAATCCTGAAAGGAATCTTAAGGCATGATAATTTAATTTTACAGTACATATACAAGCAGTACTATTACAAAGTAAATTATTTCATTAAGAAAAACCAGGGAAATGAAGATGATGCCAGCGATATTTTTCAGGAGGCTATAATCGTAATTTATAGAAAATTAAAAGAAAACGATTTAATTTTCGAAAAGAGTTCTTTTCAAGGTTATTTATTTTCAGTTTGCCGGTTTTTATGGTTAAAACAACTAGAAAAAAGACGAATTGAAAGAGAGAGGCTGAATGACTCATTACCGTATCAGGAGGATTTGTACGACGACAACCTGGTTGAATTGGTCGACAAAAACGAAAAGTACGGATTGTATCAGAAGCATTTCAAAACCTTAAGTACTGATTGTCAAAAGTTATTGCAACTGTTTTTTGAAAAGGTCCCGCTTAAAGAAATTGCAAAAATAATGGGCTACAAAACAGAAAAATATGCAAAAACAAGAAAGTATAAATGTAAAGAACTGCTTATTAAACGTATAAAACAAGATACAGAATTTAAAAAGATACTTGAAGATGACACCTAAAGCAGAATTATTTGGACGCATTGAAGATTATTGTTTAGAACAATTGGACGCAAAGCAAAAATTAGAGTTTGAAAAAGAATTAGAGTTTAACGAAGATTTAAAAGAAGAAGTAGAATTACAAAAAGAAATTCAGGCAGCTATTACAGAACTGGATGTTTTAAATCTTAAAGATAAACTTAGCGAACTCGAAAAACAGAACAAACCCAACGGATCGATAAACGGCTCCGGCTCATTCGAACTTCTCGAAGAACTCTCAGAATTTAATGAATTAAAAGACGAATTATCCCCTGAAGAGTTAATCAATTACTATGATTCTCTACCCAAAGTTCACGCTTATCAGCACGAACTGACTTCTAACGAAAATATACATCACTATTATAAAGAGCAGAATAAAGCTGATGTTAACGGTGATGAAGAAGAAGATTTGAATGGTTTCGATATGGAAGGCCTGGATGGTATGGAAGATGCCATTCTTGAAACTGATATCCTGAATCTTCGTGAAACGCTTGAACAAGTTGCAAAAACAGTAGAACCTCAATATTCAGTTGAAGAAATTGATGCTTACCTGAATGGAGAATTAAGCGATTCTGATCTGGCAGAATTTGAAATGGAATTTGCCCATAATGAAAGTCTGCAGGATGAAGTTTTATTGCATAAAGATATTGAAGTTGCTGTCGAAGAGGGTGAGATAATGGATCTAAGAAGTGAAATTCGTCAGATAATGGAATCGGAAACTTCGTGGAACGTAAGCGAGAAAAGTATTGAAGATTTCATTGACGGAATACTCGAGGAAGAGTTTCTGGCTGAGTTTGAAGCCGAATTAGATGAGAATACAGATTTAATAGCTGAAGTTTCACTTAGAAGTAACGTTAATGAAGCAATAACTGAGAACGATGTGCAATCGCTGAGAAACAGATTGAATAAAGCCCGAGTAGAAGCTGAAGAGAAAGAGACAAAATCTATGATACTTCCTCGTGCTGATGTAACATCGTTAAGATTCTGGAGAAACAGCGTTGCGATGATTATTTTATTAATCGGAATGGCAGGCGTCCTGAATATCGGATTCATATCTACCGATAAAACCTATGATAAATTTTATAATACACCTACATGGTCATCAGAACGTTCCGTTGAGAGTACATTAAGTGAGTTACAGGAAGCCCAATTGAAGTATCAGGACAAAGACTGGCTGGGAGCTATTAATGTATTTGAGAATGTTAATATGCCAGAGAAAGAGATGTTTGTGCCGCAATTCTATACCGGTTCAAGTTATCAGAATCTCAACAATTATGAAAAAGCAATTGCTGAATATACCGGGGTAATCAACCATGCCGATAACATGTTTGTTGAAGAGGCCGAATGGTACAGAGCATTGTGTTACCTGAAATTGAATAAAACGGTTGAGGCTGAAAAAGAGTTGTTAGCAGTAATAGAAAGGAAAGGTCACTTTGAAAAAGATGCGAAAGCAATTATAAGAAGACTAAAATATTCGTTTAAATAAATTAGTTCGTAAGTAATATACACATTCTATAAGGCCTGTCGTTTACGACGGGCTTTTTTTATTCTTATTATCTGGTCAATTGTAAATGCTATAATAAGTAACAGCAGAAATGCAAAAAAGTAAATATCATAACCAGTGTAAATGGGAGAGTTATCACCTATACTTACGAATCCCATCCAATAATGGGGGTGAGCCTGTCTTGAATTGGAATTTTCCAGATAATCCAGTTTTGCTAACCGTAAAGCTGCATCTTTCTGTTTTCCTTTTTTTAAATTTTTGTAGAATGAACTCATAATCCGTGTGCCTGATTCGTCTTCAACTTCCCATAACGACATTACAATAGAAGGGCACCCAGCATAAAGGAATCCCCGTGCAAGGCTCATAATTCCTTCTCCTTTTTGTAGCTTCCCAATACCTGTGTTACAGGCACTTAATACGGTTAGCCTGGCATTTAATTCGAGGTTGTAAATATCGGCAGTTTGAACTATTCCGTTATTCTCCAACTTATTTTCTTTCGATTTTGGCGAGAACGTCAGGCTCGACCGTGCAGGAATTGAATCATCGATAAATGCATGCATGGCTAAATGTAAGATGTCGTAATCTTTACAGTGTTTCCTAAAATTAGACTCAGACGCTTCCGTATTCCTGAATATTTTTGTTTTTACGGTTTTTGAAATTGACTCAACTTCTTTTTGAACTCCGGGGAGTGGAGATAAAATGAAAGATCTTGCATTTGTCGTTTCAAAAGGTTCACCATTGTATTCAGGAGCAAAAGCCAATGTTTTATTATTAATTTTTTTAGAGTTATTCCTATTCCTAAATAAAATATTGGCCGAATTGGCATAATTCAGGTTGTAATTTTTAATAAGATAATCTAATTTACTGAAGTTGATTGTTTTTGATGTATCAGGCAAAGTTTGTAACAATGCGTCAAAAGATATATAACTTAGTTTTCCATCGGGTATTAAAATCAGGTTTTTGCCCTGAATTTCTTTTAAGTGTGGAGAAATAAGCAGATTGTACAATTCGTAGGCATCAACACTAAATCTTTTGGCATCCTCATTTTTTGTAAAAAGATAACCGTGATCAGACATAAAATTAAATAAATTCTCAATTGAATTTTGAATCCCGGAACTTAATTCCTGCTTATTAAATTCGAGTGTTTGTTTGGTGACTACAAATGTATAAAGTTCAGCAAGAGAGTCAGTTTCGTTAATAATATATTCTAAAACTGCTTCATTGTTACTTAGTTTGTTTTGAAGTTCTGAAAGTGCCAGCATCGATTCGGAATATTTTAACTGGTAATAATCGCTGTAGTTTCCTTCCAGGTGACGGTTTAATTCATCTCTTTTTCTCGATGCAGCATAAATATGTTCGTTGTATTCACTAATCAGCTTACTGTCAGGTTCTTCATAACTGTTTTCTTCAAATATTTTTTGGGTATAAATTGCAATAATGCTGTTTAACCGTTTTTCTTTTTGAATTAAGCTGTCGGGAACCAGACTATTTTCACGGGCCAGATCATCTGATAATTTGTCGAATATAGCACTGCTTTTTAACTGTTCTGAATGAAGAAAAGCTAATTCGATAAATTCTGTTGCATGGGTAACATCATAAGCCAGATAAGCAGTTTCAATTGTTTTCGAAAAAGTGGAATATTCCAGTTCTGCAAGTTGAATTTTGCTTTCATCGCTGGAAATCTCTTTTCTTGCCCTTTGTACCAGATTTCCGATTACTTCATAATATTCCAGTGCATCTTTTAGCGATTCGACATATAAATTGTTTTTATCTTCACGATCGAGAATTGCCAATTCGTTGTATGTGTCAGCTATTGATTTAAAAATAATTAAACAATCTGCAAAAGATAACCAGTCACCTATTTCAACTGATTCGAATTTAACTTCATCATTTCCTAAATAAAGAGCCTGTAAACTTTTGTTATACCAGTTAATGGCTTCTAGTAGGTTTTGTCTTTTTTTATATTTAAAATTTGAAATATTTTGTGTTTCTATTGGTCTCTTTTTAACTAGATCACCCTTGTATTCATAGTATTCAGCAAGTTCTATCCCTTTGGTTTGCTGTGAATTACTAATTATATCATAAGCTTTATCCAAATTTTCTATACCATAATCATACTGGTTTATTGTAGATAAGAATTCTGCATAATTCATGTATTCTATTGCTAGATCCATATCATCGCTTCCATACTCAGCTTTTATCAGGTCAATAGTTTTTTTATAATAAGTATCTGCACTTTCTGTATTATTTAATTCCTGGTGGTTTAAAGCAATGAGCTCATTGAATAAGATTTTATTATACACGTCTACATCATTTACATATTTTTCAAGAATTGATAGCGAAAATTCGAAATTCTGCATTAAATAATTTATTTCAGCTATCGAATAATATGCTTTTGAAATATCAACTTGATCAACGGGATTCTGATTTAAAAAGACAGATAGAGCTTGTTCGAAATAATTTAAGGCATTTTTATAATCCAGTTTTGCGCGGTAAGCATTTCCAATATTAATATAAAGCAATCCTAAAGATCGAGTATTTTGATCATCTCTTAAAAGATAATTTTTTTCAGCCAACTCATAATATTCAAGTGCCAGGCTATTTTGTCCAAGGTTTTTATAGCCAACACCAACAGCCAGATATGGAGAACCCAGAAAATAATTCTCTTCTCCATATATTTTTTTTCTGTATTCTAAATATAATTTGAATGTATCAAGGGCTTCAATGTCTAATCCTTCTCTCGACAATATAGCTCCTGTTGATGCTAACTTTCTAGCCTTAAGTTTATACCAGGTGGTGTCCTTATTTTGGCCTAAAAGTATAATTGGAAAAAAAATAAGCAAAAACAATATTTCCCATTTCCGGAATCTAGCCATTTGATTTGATTGATTTATGATACCAAAATAAAGGTTTTTTAAATTTTTTCAAAAATAGGGGTTACCTTTTTATTGTTTTAGGAATATTAAAGTAGAATGTGTGTATAACAAGTTTAACGAATTAATCTATTTTACGATGAAAAGGGTACAGGGACAAACAGAAAAGACTTTTGAAAAATTTGGTTTCGATTTATTGAACGAAAAAGAGATGAGTGAGATTCGTGGTGGGGGAAAACCAAAATCAAGAGATCAAGACGTATTTGATTTAGAAGAAGAGTAGCCTATATACAGAACCAATTAAGTTGTTAGTACAGGGGGTTAGAACGAGACGCGTTTTAATTCCCTTTTGGTGTGTTTAGGGGTAAGGTGTTATTGGTTACGTTTTCCGCTAAATAATTCATATTTATTGTACTTGCATTTTAACGCCCCATTATACAAATCCATTTTAACCGTTGGTTTCAGTCCCACAAATTTTAAACTTTCCATTGATGATGTAAGAACCCAGGCCGAATTTCCGGGATATTGATGTTTTAACCGTTCTCCAATCATTTCGTACAGCGAATTCAGGTTTTCTTCTTTCAGCCTTTCACCGTATGGCGGATTCATTATAATAGTTGCATTGTTTAAATCCTGTTTAAGATCTTTAAAATCTGATTTTTTGAATTCAATTTTATTAAATACAAGTGCCCGCCTGGCATTGGTTTGGGCATTTAGTAAATTGCTCCCATCAATATCAGACGCATAAATTTTATAATCAAATCTTCTTTTTTCTACAGGTTCGGTAATTTTATGCCAAAGCAGTTGGTCGTAATCATTCCAATTTTGAAATGCAAATTCTTTCCGGAATTTGGCAGCCGGAATATTTTGTGCAATCATTGCTGCCTCGATAGGTATTGTTCCCGAACCACACATCGGGTCCATAAAATCGGAATTTCCATACCAGCCGGCATTCAGTATCATTCCTGCTGCCAGCACCTCACTCAACGGAGCTTCACCCTGTTTTACCCTGTACCCACGTTTGTGCAGCGACTCGCCGGAACTGTCGAGCGACAGAGTACAATTGTTTTGATAAATATGAACATTAATGATGATATCAGGATTTTCAGTGTCGACATTTGGCCGTTTCCCAAAATTCTCCCTGAAATAATCGGCAATGGCATCTTTTACTTTTAACGAGGCAAACATGGAGTTTCTGAAATCCCTGGAATTGACCACAACACTGTTAATTACAAAATTTTGGTCGACCCCAAAATAGTTAGTCCACTTAATTCCTTTGCATTTCAGATAGAACTGATCGATATTCTTAAATTGAAAGTGTCCGATCTCTTTTAAAATTCTTAATGCCGTGCGTAAAAAGTAATTCGATTTATAAATCAACTCCAGGTTACCTTCGTAAAATACTGCACGTTTCCCCGGACATACATTCTGTCCGCCCAGTTTTTTAATTTCAGTTGCAAGAACATCTTCCAGTCCTGAGAACGTTTTTGCTATTAATTTATAGTCTTTCATTCGTTTAAAATTGACTGTTTTTAACGGTAACTCATGTAACTCGCATAATCATATTCCTGTGTATTAAAGTTACTTTTATTATGCTCGTTTCAATTTTTAAAATTTAATGGTTAAATGCCAGCTCCGTCGGTTAACTGAATATCTTTTGGACGTTTCTGGATTACCCTTGAGTTTGGCGGAATATCGTCGGTTACCCAGACATTACCGCCGATTATTGAGTTTTTACCAATTGTCACCCGGCCTAATATTGTTGCTCCGGCATAAATCACAACATTATCTTCCACAATCGGGTGGCGTGGGATGCCCTTAATCGGATTTCCGTCTTCATCTAACGGAAAACTTTTTGCACCAAGGGTTACTCCCTGGTATATTTTAACGTTTTTTCCCAATATTGCTGTTGAGCCAATTACTACTCCCGTTCCATGGTCGATGGTAAAGTTTTTGCCTATTTGAGCCCGTGGATGGATGTCGATTCCGGTTTCGCTGTGAGCCATTTCTGAAATGAACCGCGGAATAAGAGGAACTTCCAATTCAAGCAGTTTATGTGCAATTCTGTAATTTGTGATTGCCCTTATTCCCGGGTAGCTGAATATTACCTCACCTGTATTCCGTGCAGCCGGGTCGTTAACGTAGGTAGCCTCAACATCTGATACCAGCAACCTTCTTATTTCGGGCAGATATTCAATAAAGTTTACCGCAATTACTTTTGCTTTTTCACGGTGAAGTTCAATCTTATTTTCGCTGTTGTCTGTACATTCAAAACACATTCCGGCAAGTATCTCGGCACTCAGAAGTTCGAATAGTTCATCAACATAAACTCCCATGTAATGTTGTGTGGTATTCGACCGTAGAGTTGTGTTGCCAAAATAACCGGGAAAAAGAATTTCCCGAACCAATTCAATAATCTTTGTAAGGTTTTTTCCCGATGGAAGTGGTTCGCCCTGCAGGTGTTCGTGACATACCAGTTTGTATGATTCCGGATCGCTCAGCTTTTGAATTGTTTTGCTGATTTTGCTGTCAAATTCGGTTGTAGTCATTTTTCCCTGAATTAGTTTGTTACAAAGCTAATTACATTGTTGTAACAATTTACTTTAAAATAGAGAATTAAGTATGATAGTACGCTATTATTTAAGATTCGAAATAATTTCTATCGCTTTATTCAGCCGTTCTACATCACGACCATTAACTATATTGTAGTTAAAGCCATATTTGGTTATCTCTTTTATATATGTTTTATGTAATATCTCCCTGCTATCCCCTCCATTTTCACGAACGTCGTCGGCTACCCAGGGTAAGTCGGTATTGCAAACAAGGAAGAGATCAATTTTGGTTTTCCTGATTTCAGTATCAATCCAGTCGGGAACCTGGTTAAAAACCACATCGAACCATATTTTGGTAATAATGAGCCATGTATCCAGTATTATAAACTCAGAATTTGAGTTTAACAGTTCGTGAAGCTGTTCAACTTGTTTTCGAGCAATGGTTTCTACGTCGTTAAATGTGTAATTCCGGTTCAGGTT
The DNA here is from genome assembly GCA_039714235.1 of Bacteroidota bacterium. Taxonomy (GTDB): domain Bacteria; phylum Bacteroidota; class Bacteroidia; order Bacteroidales; family Prolixibacteraceae; genus Draconibacterium. The sequence continues at coordinate 29,712 of JBDLJS010000036.1, forward strand.
TTCGACATATTCTCTGGCAAACTCCGGAATAAACGGGACAGAAAAATGGTTTGCCAAAGCTTTGGCCAGTGTACTTTTTCCTGTCGATTCTGCACCTGTAACAACAATTATTTTTGATTTATTTTTCAATTGACTTTAAATCTTTTTTCCATTGAATATAACCCAAAACTGCCATAACGGTATAAACGATAAAAAGAATTACCGTTGGCCACAATCCTTTGTAAACATACAATCCGGCTGAAAAAGCATCGATAAATACCCAGAACAGCCAGTGCTCGATGTATTTTCTTGCCAACATCCAGGTTGCCACAATGCTAAGTGCAGTTGTAATCGAATCCATGTAGGGGACATCAGAATCGGTATAATTCAGCAAAACGAACAAAATTACACCATATAAAATGGCAGAAGTAATTAAAAGCTTAATCCAAAGTCGCAGAGATGTTCTTTTTACAGGGACTTTTTTACTGTTGTTGGGCCTATTACCTTTTAACCAGAAATACCAGCCATACAGGCTTATAATTACATAATAAACCTGCAAACCCATGTCGGCATAAAGTTTCGACTGAAAAAATACAAATACATAAATGGCCGATGTGATTAATCCGGTAGGCCAGGTTAAAATGTTTTGCCTGATGGAAAAGAAAATGTACAATATACCAAGAATGGCTCCCAGCAATTCAATTTTGTTGCTTAAGAGCCACTCCAGAATCATATCAGCCATAAATATTATTCAGTAGAAACTAATAAATTGTTGTACTCTTTTTGGTCTTCGATAACTTCAAGAGCTTTTTTTATGGCCTCATCTTCTGCGTAGTAAACTTTATAGAAGTCGTTTCGGCTATAAATATCGCGGGCAATTAAAGCTTTAATTTCTCTTTTCAGGTTATTCTCAGTAAAGGCCAGGCTCTCTTCATTCTTTTCAATGCCCGCTTTTTCGCCTTTTGCCACTATTTCAGTAATATCTTCTTCAGTAATATCAAAGTTTTTATTGAACTCATCAAACTCCGGATATTTCGATTTAATATCAGCACGGTTTTGGTCAACATAATCGAGTACGTAGTTATAAGTAACCTGTTTTCTGCGTAAACTATTCATATACTTATAGTGCCTTGAAGTATCGAGCGGAACAAAAATATCAGGCATTACTCCACCGCCACCATAAACCAGGCGCCCATTTACAAGGGTTTTATGTTTTAGCGCATCGTCGAAATTAATACTGTCGGCATTAAACATTTCGCCATTGCTTAAACGGTTAGCATAATCCTGCCGGTACTCTTTCACACCATTTTCGTAAGGTTTCTGAATGCATCGTCCGCTGGGTGTGTAATAATGGGCTGTTGTTAACCTCACCATCGAGCCATCGGTTAAAAAGAAGGGCTTTTGTACCAGTCCTTTTCCGAACGAACGTCGGCCAATAATGATGCCCCTGTCCCAGTCCTGGATAGCCCCTGAGACAATTTCACTTGCTGATGCAGAACCTTCGTCGACCAATACAACCAGATTGCCTTGTTCAAAAGATCCTTTAGACGTTGCATTGTAGTCGCGTTTTGGATCATTTATCCCATCAGTATAAACCACCAATTTATCATCGTTCAGAAACTGGTCGGATATTTCGATTGCAGTTTTTAAATATCCACCGCCGTTTCCCCGAAGGTCCAAAACCAGGTTTTTAATGTTCTGCTGTTTTAACTCCTTCATAGCAGTAACAAATTCATCATTGGTTGTAGCCGAAAATTTGTTTAACCTGATGTAACCTGTAGTTTCATCGAGCATATACGAAGCATCGAGGCTGAAAATAGGTATTTTATCCCTGATGATGGTGAATTCAAGCAGTTCAGCTATTGATTTTCGCCGTATTTTAAGGTCAACTTTTGTTCCTTTCTTACCCCGGAGCATATCGAAAACATCGCTGTTTTTCAAACCAATCCCGGCAATCTTTTTGCCGTCTACCTCAACAATCCGGTCACCTGCCCGCAATCCTACTTTTTCCGACGGCCCTCCTGAAATGGTTGTGGTAACCAGCAATGTATCCTTAAAAATATTGAACGAGATACCTATACCTTCAAAGTTACCTTTCAGCGGTTCGTTCATTTTATCAACTTCCTCTTTCGAAATATAAGTTGAATGAGGATCTAGCTCACTCAAAAGATTAACTATTGCCTTTTCAGTAAGCTTGTTTACATCCGCGGAATCGACATAATAGCCATCGACCAGACGCAGTAGTCGTGCAAATTTTAATTGATTTTGCTGAACTGTTTCCTGTGCCTGTATAACTGTGGCCGGTGTTATTAACAGAAGTGCTAAAATTAACCTGAGCCCGAAATTTTCTATTTTTTGTAATGATATTTTATTCATTTTGTTTTTATGCTTTTATTAATTATACGAACAACCAAAGTTATTGGTTTATCCCAATATTTGTCGTAGTTCTAACAACTATTCCCATTCAATTGTTGCAGGTGGTTTTGAGCTGATGTCGTAAACCACACGGTTGATACCCCGCACTTTATTAATGATTTCGTTCGACATTTTTGCCAGGAAATCGTAGGGGAGGTGTACCCAGTCTGCGGTCATACCATCGGTTGAGGTTACTGCCCTCAGTGCTACTGTATTTTCGTACGTGCGTTCGTCGCCCATAACACCAACCGACTGAACGGGCAGAAGCATTACACCTGCCTGCCATACATCGTCGTACAACCCCCAGTTTTTTAATCCGTTAATAAAAATTGCATCAGCTTCCTGCAGCATTCTTACTTTTTCCGGGGTTACATTGCCAAGAATTCTGATTCCTAATCCGGGACCAGGGAAAGGATGTCTTCCGAGAAGTTCTTTCTTAATCTCCAATGCTTTACCAACCCGTCGAACTTCGTCTTTAAACAGCAATTTAAGCGGTTCAACAACTTTCAGCTTCATTTTTTCGGGAAGCCCGCCAACATTGTGGTGCGACTTAATGGTTGCTGAAGGCCCGTTTACAGAAACCGATTCAATTACATCGGGATAAATGGTTCCCTGTGCCAGCCATTTTACCTCCTGTATTTTGTGCGCTTCCTCGTCGAAAACTTCTATAAAATTACGGCCAATAATTTTTCGTTTTTGCTCGGGATCGGTAACTCCGGCCAAATCGTCCCAGAATTTTTGCCTGGCATCAACTCCAATTACATTTAATCCCATATCTTCGTAAGAGTGCAAAACATCTTCAAACTCGTTTTTACGAAGCAGGCCGTTGTCGACAAAAATACAGGTGAGGTTTTTACCAATTGCTTTGTTTAAAAGAACTCCGGCTACTGATGAATCAACACCTCCGGAAAGGCCCAATACTACTTTATCGTTGCCCAGTTGTGCTTTTAGCCCTTTAACTGTTGTGTCCACAAACGAATCGGGAGTCCAGTTTTGTTCGCATCCGCAAATGTCTGATACAAAGTTCTCAAGCAGTTGTTTGCCTTCAGTGGTGTGGTACACTTCAGGGTGAAACTGGATGCCCCAGGTATCTTCATTATCGATTTTATAAGCTGCGTAATTTACATCTTCGGTAGAGGCAATTACTTTATAATCTTTCGGAAGTTTAACAATGGTATCGCCGTGCGACATCCATACCTGTGTATGCAGTTTAATATTGCTGAACAGAATGCATTTTTGCTCGATGTACCCCAGATTGGCCCTTCCGTACTCCCGGGTATCGGAGGGAGCAACTTCTCCACCATAATAATGAGCCATGTACTGGGCACCATAACAAATTCCAAGTACAGGAAGTTTCCCTTTTATATCCGATAAATCAGGCTTTGGAGCATCTTCGTCACGAACCGAATAAGGGCTTCCCGACAAAACAACTCCTTTTACTGTTTCATCTATTTCGGGGTGATGATTGTACGGATGAATTTCGCAATAAACATTCAGCTCGCGTATTTTTCGTCCAATTAACTGTGTGTACTGAGACCCGAAGTCAAGAATTAATATCTTTTCCTGCATGAAAATTTATTTTTATAATGATAAAATATTCAACGACAAAAGTAAAAATATAGTGGCAAAAGTTGTTTAAATCTTTATGAAAAAGAGGTAGTTTTAATAGATGTTGTATTATTGGTGATTAAAACCGTGAAATTAATTTCGAATAAAAACGTTAAGAATCTTGTGTTGATCAATAATTGTTAAATTTGAGCGGAATTTTTAAATCGTAATTTTAAATGAAGATTTTTCTGACCACAATAATTTTTTCCCTTCTATTTGTTTTTTCAGAACAGGTGTCATTTGCTCAGCAATTAAAAGAGAATGAAATTGTTGTAATTAAAGGAGAAAAGTTTGTTATGCACCAGGTTAGAACCGGTGAAACTATCTATTCAATTTCGAAAAAATATAAAATCGATCGGTCGGTTTTAGAAAAATACAACCCTAAAATTGCTGACGGACTCAGTATAGGCGATATTTTAAAAATACCTTACATCGAGGGGGCTGATTTATCGCAAGCTCCGGTTTACCAGAAAGGCGACCCGACGGGATTTAAAACCCACAAAATAAAGTCGAGAAAAGAGACGCCGTATTTTATTGCCAAACAGTACGGAATAACTGTGGAGGAGTTGTACGCTTACAATCCGTCAGTCAGGAAATTCAGAAGGGGTGTTAAATTGAAAATTCCGTACTGGACAAAAGCAGAGGAACATGAAGTTGCAGAAGAAATTGCACCTGAGAAAACTGCAGTTTCAGGCGAAATGAAACCGCATTATGTTGTTTCGGGCGAAACACTTTATTCTATATCGAAGAAATACAATGTTTCGGAAAGTGAAATACTTTTTTACAATCCTGACGCCAAAAAATTGAAAGCGGGTATGGTTATTAATATACCGTTAAAAGAAACTCCTGTAGTTTCAGAAGAAAAAATATCCGAAAAATATTTTGAACACATTATTGAATCGGGCGAAACCATGTGGAGGATAACAAGGAAATACGGTGTTTCGGAGGAGGAATTAAAAGCACTGAATCCGATTTTAAATACCGGTTTCCAGGCAGGAACAGTAATCAGAATACCAGTCAGCGAAATTGAAAAAACCGCGGCAAAGCCGGTTAATGAAGGAGCTTTTAAGCAGTATATAGTTGAAAAAGGGGAGACTTTGTACGGCCTGTCGAAAAAATTCGGCCTTACAATTCCTGAAATAATAAAATATAATCCGGTGTTGGAAACCCGCAGCCTGGTTTATGGCGAAACGATTCTGATTCCTGAAAAACCGGATGAGGTATTTATGGAAATTGTAAGCAGTAATAAAGTTGATTCGGCGCGGCTGGTTGAAAAATATTACGAAGTGGAATTGCCGGTTGAAATACCGCCATCATGCATGCCCGGCGAAACAGGGATGTTTACATCGGAAACGTACAATATTGTGCTGTTTCTGCCCCTGTTTCTCGAAACCAACGATACCTTGAACAGGGAGGATCCCATGGTTCTGGATACACTGATATTAAGTGGAACAGAAACTCTGCTTGTTATGGATACCACAAAAGTGAAAGATCGTAAAGAGTTGTTTAAGCAGTTTTACGGAAATACTGAAAACTTTGTACAGTTTTACGAAGGTGTATTGCTTGCTGTTGATTTGTTACAGAAATCGGGGTTAAATATTCGTCTGAATGTTTTCGATACACAGCGAAAGGCCGATTCAATCCGGCAGTTTATTTTTGATGAAAAGTTCCTGGAAACCGATTTAATTATCGGGCCAATCTACCAGAATGTGCAAAAAGAGGTGGCACAAATTGCGGCTAAAAACCGTATCCCGATTGTTTCACCACTTGCCTCTCAATCGGCCATTACAAGCAGTAATCCAAGTTATTTCCAGGTTAATCCGTCGCGCGAATACATTTCTGCAACAACGGCCGAAATGGTTGCCGAGGAGTATTATAACAGCAATTTTATAGTTGTAAAAACCAGTAATTATGAAGGCACCCAGGAGGGCCGCCTGGTTGATTTGTTCCGCGAGAAATTTTTTAACTCCGGATTTATGAGCGAAAACTACGGGGTGAATTTTACGGTTTACGATTTTGAGCATGAAGGGCCGTCGGGTTTGCGCCGGATTATGTCGCGGACAAAAGAGAATGTGGTTTATATACCGACTTCAGACGAGGGCGAACTAAGTATTGCTACTTCGAATGTGAACAACCTTGCTGACGATTTTTCCATTACGTTAATCGGAACCAGCCGCTTCCCCAATTATTCGAGTATACAGATTGATTATTTTCATAATCTGAAGCTAAAATACATTGCTCCGTACTGGACCGATTACAGTAATCCATCTACCATAAAGTTTGTCGAGAAATTTAAATCCAATTTCGCCACCGAGCCAAATAATTTTGGGATGCAGGGGTACGATGTTACCTTGTATTTTATGAAAGCTTTAACCACATACGGCAGTAATTTCGATGACTGTTTGCCTTACCTGCATATTAACCAGGTTCAGGGGAACTACCATTTCGAAAAAGTTACGCAGTATGGCGGATACATGAACCAGGGCGTTTCGGTAATCTCCTACACACGCGATTACGAAGTGGTAAGGAAACGGGTAAAAGGACAACCAAAACTGGTTTCGGTGGT
>JBDLJS010000037.1:0-36008 GCA_039714235.1 Bacteroidota bacterium
GGCTTATGATTCAGAAGACGATTGTACAGTTAAGTCAGATCCTCTGAATGTTGCAGTACCTGAATTAATTGATTTTGTTATTGAAGATGTAACATGTTACGGTGCTGAGAAAGCTTCAGCTAAAATAACTGTAACTGCCGGTACTGAAGATCGTGAATTCCAGGTATGGTACAGAGAATTTGAAGGTCAGGTTGGTGAACCAAGTGACTGGACTCTGTTTAACGGCTGGTTTACTGAGTCAATTGTTATAGCTGATACGCTTGTATTCGACGACGTAAACATTTTAGATGTTCACTATGAATTCTATATTGAGGATGATAACGGATGTAAATCTCAAATCGATACAATGACATTCGATATGGTAGACGGACCATTACAAGTAATAGGAATTACTGAAGATGTTTCTGACTGCCAAACTGAAGTTAGCTTCGTAATTGCAGGTGGTACTGCTCCATACATGGTTATGATTGACAGTGTTGTAGTTGTTGATAGTATTGGATTCAATCAACAAATTACATTAGACCTAGGTGGTGGTCAGCACGAAGTATTCGTTCTTGATGCTAATACCTGTACTCTGTCAGACGTAATTGAAGTAACTTACGGTACTGTACGCGATACTACAATTGAAACTCTTGCAGGTACTGAAGCGCACTTTGTTGATGCAGAAGCTGGTGTAGATACCATGTTAGCTGTTGGCGAATATAGCTTCGGTTATGCAATGGATACAATTTGTGGAGCTGTATTAAATGTAACTGTACTCGAAAGAGGTCTGTTGATTTCAGACATCCAGGGTATGGCTGATACTTCTGCAATGGTTGGAGACACTGTAATGATTTCTGGTACTATTACCGGTATCTGGGCAGGAAATGGATTCTTCATGCAGGATGAATCTGCTGCCTGGAGTGGTATAGCAGTTCAGTATCCTGATACTGATACACTTGAAATTGGTGAAGGTGCTACAGTAGTTGGTGTTGTAACAGAATGGGAAGGTATAACTACTATTGTTGCCGGAATGGTTACAGTAGGTACTGCAGATGTAGAAATTACTCCTGTTGTTGTAGCTTCGCCATCGTTAGTAAAAGACGAAATGTACGAAAGTGTACTGGTTATGGTTGAAGGCGCTGGAACTACCAACGGTCTTGAAGATGGTATGTGGGCAATTCACTACGAAGTTACCGACTTTGCAGTGGTTGATACCGTACTTTACAAACCAGCTGACACTGTAGTTGTTGCAGGACACAATTACGATGTAACCGGTATTGTAAACGGTTATGCAAGCTTGTATCTACTTGAACCAAGGATGGCAGAAGATATTGTTGACTTAACAATTGACGATGTAGAAAAAATTGGTTCTACAATTGAGTTCAAGGTATATCCGAACCCATTTAATGATAAGATAAGAATAGATAATTACGATAAACTGACAAGAGTTGTTGTTAGCAACATTGCCGGTCAAAGAGTAATTGATATTGAATATCCAAATTACGAAATCCGTACTGCTAATCTGGTAAGTGGTGTTTACGTTGTAAGTTTATTTACTGAAGACGGACTCGCCAAATCAGAAAGGATTATTAAAAGGTAATACCGAATTGATTGATTAAAAAGGGGAAGCTGGCAGCTTCCCTTTTTTATTTGTGTTCACTCGTAAGGATGCCATCCGTGTTTTTTGCAAATTATACGGATGGCATCCTTTTGTTTATAAATCGTATTATATATTTTTGCTAACCAGTATAAGAATAAAACATAATGGATTTATTAAATAATCATGTTACAATAAGGAAGTTCAGGGATAGGAAAATTGAGGATTCACTATTAGAAAGTATAATCTATTCAGGGACCAGGGCTTCGACAACCGGCAATATGCAATTGTACAGTGTTGTTATTACCCAAAAAGCAGAGCAAAAGAATAAACTTCTGCCATTGCATTTTAACCAGCCTGTAGCGAAAAATGCCCCTGTATTGTTAACATTTGTGGCCGATTTTAACCGTTTTTCAAAATGGTGCGACAATAATAATGCAACTCCGGGTTACGATAATTTTCTTTCGTTTACTACCGCAGCTATCGATGCGCTACTGGTTGCCCAAAATGTTTGTACCGCCGCAGAAAACAATGGCCTTGGAATTTGCTACCTGGGAACTACAACATACAACGCAAAAGAAATAATTGAAGTTTTAGATCTTCCAAAACTAACTTTTCCGATAACGACTATCGCCATAGGTTACCCTGCTGAAGCACCTGAGTTAACCGACAGGATTCCGCTGGAGGGTATTATTCATCATGAAATCTATTCTGATTATTCAAAAAGTCAGATTGATCAGCTTTATTCATTCAAAGAGAACCTCGAATCGTCAAAGCAATTTATAAAAGAAAACAACAAAGAAACTCTTGCCCAGGTATTTACCGATATTAGGTATAAAAAAGCAGATAATGAATTCTTCTCAGAAAAAATGTTGAAAGTTTTACAAGAACAAGGATTTTTAAAGTAGTTATACTAGTATTAATACCAAATGAGCCTTATAATTTCATTTTTTTGAGTTTATACTGCGTTAAAAAATTTCAACAGAACTTAGGCTATGCCTCAATTTTCTACCTTGCCTAACCCCAAAAAGTCTAAAATTATTTATGGCTCCTTCAGAATTATAATTGGTATTATTCAGCAAGGAAATTGTTTACAAAAGCCATAAATTCCTGTCGATAGCTGTTTCCAATTGGCAGTTTTGTGTTATTGATTGAAACCATATTGCCTTCAACCGCATCAATCTTATCAATAGAAATGATATACGATTTGTGTGTACGGTAAAATTTGTTTTCGGGTAAAAGGCTCAATATTTTCTTCATCGAAAGGTTAGTAACTAGCTTATTATCGTGCAGATGAATTTTAATGTAATCGCCCAAACCTTCAATAAAAAGAATCTCACTGAATTTAATTTTCACCGATTTCTTATTCGATTTTATAAAAAGAAAATCATTATCTGTCTCCATTGTTTTTGAGCCTGCTTGCGATGAGTGTTTCAACAATAGCAGCTCTTCTGCCCTGTAAAATGCTTTGCAGAACCGTTCGAAAGAGAAAGGCTTTTTAAGATAATCGATGGCATTTAACTCGAACCCTTCAAGGGCATATTCAGAATAAGCTGTGGTAAAAATAACCAAAGGTGCATTTTTAAGGTTCTTCAGAAAAGATATACCCGAAAGCTTTGGCATATTTATATCGAGAAAAAGCAAATCAACTTCTTTTTCCTGAATTACCCGGTGAGCACAAATTGCATCGTTACAGGTGTCAACTATATTCAGGTTGGGCAGTTTTTGCGCATACTGTTTAATAACGTTTTGTGCCAGCGGTTCGTCGTCGATTATTATTGCTTTAACTTCCATCGTATTTTAATTTTAACTTAAGGGTAACAGAATATACATTATTCGTTTTATTAATCGATAAATCGTATTCGTTGGGTTGGTATAAATATTTTAATCGTTGCTTTACATTCTGAATCCCAATTCCCGAGTTACTTTTATTCCAGTGTGGTGTTTCATCAAAATTGTTTTCAAGATAGAACTTAATAACACCACTCTCTTCAAAATTGAAACTAATACTGATATAATCTGAGTTTTCGTTTCCTGGTAATCCGTGTTTAAAGGCATTATCGATAAACGGCTCGAACAGCAAAGGGGCAATTCTGGCCGAAGGAACTTCACCTAATGTTTCGTAATTAATTTTAGTATTTTCTGATGTCCTTATTTTTTGTAGAGCTATAAAATTATCAACGAATTCAATTTCTTTCGCCAGTGAAATATAGTTCTCTTTCGATTCGTAAATAATGTGCCTCATCAGGTCAGATAACTTCAAAATAAGTTCCGGTACTTTATCAGATTTAATAAGGGCAAGCGAATAAATATTGTTTAATGAATTAAACAGAAAATGAGGATTAAGCTGGCCTTTCAAAGTGGTTAGTTCCGCTTCGAGTTTCTGTTTTTCAATTTTGGCCAGTTTGTAATTTAAATCCTGCATCGATATCCAGTCTTTTATAAACTTTAAAAACGACGATACCCCAACATAAATTAAGGTTGCAAAAAAGAAAGCTGAATGCAGGTTGGTATTAAACGTTGAGAAGTGTTCTGAGACATCTAAGACGTGTCTGAGAGGATAAACAATTAGAGATTGAATTATCAGGCTCGATACGGTTAAAAGAACGATAAGCCAGAAAATATAAAAAATGTAACTTTTTTGTTTCAGGAATTTTGGGATGAGAATGTAAAGGTTAATGTACACGCCAATGGCAAAACCAAGGTTTGTGATAAATGCTTTGGTTATTAAAGTCAGGTTTACATGGGGATCGTACAAATAGAATACAAATGTCAGAAAAATAATGCTCAACAGCCAAAATACAATATGGCCAATAATTTTAAATTGTTTATTAAGTATACGTTGTGGCATTCAATTCTGTTAAATTTCGTTATATGCTTTAATAACTCTAAGTAATTGAGAATGCAAGTTAGCAATAACATAATTATTTATTCTATTTTTGGTATTGATTAATTATTCTCAATTTAATTGAAGTTCAGTTTTCATGAAGTTGTTTCCGCTTTTAATACATACGCATTTTCATAACAGACTTACAGGTGTTACAAGAAGCATCGAGAATGTTTTTCCTTATCTCGAAAACCAGTCCGAAGCTTATATTTTCGGCTACGGAATAGAAGGGCGAAAAATTTCTTTTGGAAAACTGCTGAAACTGGTGCTTTCAAAAAGATACTTTGTAATGCACTGCCACCGGAATAATGAAATTATTTTGGCGTTGTTACTTCGTTTACTTGGTGGAAACTTTAAATTAATTTCAACCCGGCATGCCAAAACGCCTCCCTCTTCTTTTACCAATTATCTGTTTAAAAAATCTGATTTGATAGTTGCACTTACTAAAAGTATGTCACAATCGCTTCCATTTAAAGCAGAGGTTGTCGGGCATGGTGTAGATACAAAACTGTTCAAATCAAAAAGTTCTGTTGTAAGGCCAGAAATTAAGCAAAAGAATATTCTTACCTGTGCAGGCAGAGTTCGCGAAGCCAAAGGACAGAAAGTTCTGTTAGAAACAATAGCTCCTTTTTTAAAACAATACCCCGATTGGGCTTTGGCAATTATCGGCAAAGTCGATAAACCTAAATTCCTGAAAGAATTAAAAGAAATTGTTGCAAATCATTCTGCAGAAGATCAGGTTTATTTTATAGAAGAGACTCCTGAGATTATATCATTTTACCAGGCGTCGCATTCAGTTATAGTCCCGTCATTTACCGAAGGATTCTCGCTTGTGTGTGCAGAGGCTATGTCGTGCGGATGTAATGTTCTGGCATCAAAAGGTGTTGGTATTCACTCAGAAATAATAACCCACGGGAAGAACGGGTACCTTTTCAATATTCATAATCCGGCAGAAATGAAAGCTCTCTTAATTAAATTAGTTGAAGGAGAATTGGCTCATTTGGGGGACAAAGCCCGAAAAGAGGTTGAAGCTAACTGGAGCTCAGAAACAGAAGCTAATAAACTGATGGAGCTGTACGATTCTCAATCCTGATTAATATTCCCTGTGAAATTCACGCGATAAAGCCTGTGCCGTGGGCATAACCAGAATGTCGTCGATATTAACATGTGGCGGGCGTGTAACAACAAAAAGAATAGTTTCCGCAATATCTTCTGCATAAAGTGGTTTAAATCCCTTGTAAACATCATTTGCTTTTTGTTCGTCGCCTTTAAACCGCACTACCGAAAACTCGGTGTCAACTGCACCCGGACTAACCGAACTTACCTTAATCCCGACTTTTAGCATATCAATTCGCATGCCCTGGGTTAACGACTGTACTGCATGCTTTGTAGCACAATATACATTGCCCGAAGCATAAGTTTCTTTACCGGCTATCGACGAAATATTTACAATATGTCCTTTTCCCTGTTTTATCATTAACGGCGCAACCAATCGCGAAATATAAAGCAGTCCTTTTATGTTCGTGTCAATCATTCTTTCCCAGTCATCTATTACACCTTCCTGCAAAGAATTTAAGCCAACGGCTAATCCTGCATTATTTATAAGTACATCAATTAATTTCCATTCTTCAGGAATAGAATCAACAGCCTTTTTCGTTTCACTTAAACTTCTGATGTCGAAGTTCAAAGCCAGAATCCTGGCATCTGTTTTATCCAGAATTTTGTTTTCCAGCGATTTTAACCGGTTTAATCGGCGGCCGGTTACTATCAGGTTGAAATTATTTCTGGCAAGTAACATGGAAGTTGCTTCACCAATTCCGGAAGTTGCACCTGTAACTAAAGCAATACGTCTCATTTTTTAATATTTTCATTTGATTCCGAAATTAAAAAAAACATCAAATTTTATGGAATAATGCATCACTTAATTACCTTTGTTTGTGCTTAATTTTTGAAAAATAAAGGCCTTATGAGTGATACAGACCAAGCTAAAAAGGAATTCTCTATTGATGTAATTCCGGAACCGGAAAAAGTGGAAGACGTAATTTTTTCACTTATGGTAAATCCCAACCTTTCGACAATCAACTATTTTAACGATTTTAGTGAGCAGAGCATATCTCCGGAGTCGATTGGCGACAGCGATACAGATGAAACGGGTTTGTTTGATATGGACGGTAATGGGAATAAGATGGCCATGAGTACTCATGCCTTTCACCACCATCTTCAGAATGATCCACAAAAAGCCACTGAAATTCTTGTTTCAAGGGCAGCCAGGAAAATGCTTTGTTTTGGTGCTACACCAACTGCAATAAGTGCCTTTTTATATCATATTGATTTTGCCGATCCCAATGGCAATTTTATAACCTCAGGGGCAAAAAAAGGATTGGAAAACGCAGCTCAAAAGTTTAACCTGAAAATATCTGACCGTAAAATCCGTTTCGACCATTTTTCCCAGGACGGTCCGGTTCCGCCAACCATTATCATAAGTATGATGGGCCTGATTGGAAATAGAAAACAAATTACAACACATGATTTTAAAGGAAAGGGAAATAATATTTTTATGTTAGGGCGAACTATTGATGATATTGCCTCTTCTGAGTATCTAGATTTTTATCATGGTATTTCCGATTCGCCGTTACCTGCCTTTGATATCAATAATGAAATTAAAATTCAGGCAGCCATTAAAAAACTTCACGGACTTAAATTAATTGAAAGTGCCAGCCCGGTTGGTAAAGGCGGATTGTTTTTTACACTGTTGCGTGCAGCAATTCCAAACGAACTGGGATTTGATATAACTACTGCTGCAGAAACCCGTATCGATTCGTTTTTGTTTGGAGAAGCAATGGGGAGGCTTTTGGTAGAAGTAAAAGAAGATAACGAAGATGACTTTGTTGATGCGATGACGGAAATGAAGACACCGTTTTTTATGTTGGGGCACGTCACAAAAGGCGAAATTCGAATTGACGATCAATCATTGGGGTATATCGATAAAATGACAGCTGGAATTTAATGGCCCTTCCTTATAAAGAATCAACCCAAAGTAAAAAAGATCAGGTTGAGGAGATGTTCGATAATATCTCACCCAGGTATGATCTGTTAAATCACCTGCTTTCTGCCAATATCGATAAACTATGGAGAAAAAGGACCATTAAAAAATTAAAGCCATTTTCACCCCAAAAAATACTTGATATAGCTACCGGGACAGGCGATTTCGCATTTGCTGCCGCTAAACTGGGCAATGTAAACATAACCGGAATCGATATTTCTGAAGGAATGTTAAAGGTTGCCATGGAAAAAGCCCGGAAAATTAAATTTGACGGAAACATGGAATTTATAAAAGCAGACTCTGAAAACCTGCCTTTTAAACCAGATTCTTTCGATGCAGCAACAGTTGGGTTCGGTGTAAGAAATTTTGAAACATTAAAAAAGGGATTGGCAGAAGTATTGAGAGTTCTTAAACCCGGTGGGGTATTTTTTATTCTGGAATTCTCAAAACCCGAAAAGTTCCCGGTAAAACAGGCTTATCAGTTTTATTTTACTAAAATTCTTCCATTTATTGGACAAAGAATATCGAAAGACACAAATGCTTATTCATATTTGCCAGAGTCTGTACATGAATTTCCCGATGGTGACAGATTTTTAACTATTTTAGCCGATGTTGGATTTGTAAATAACAGGTGTTTTAAACAAACTTTTGGAATTGCCTCAATTTATGAGACACATAAACCTATAAATTAAATTGCAAAACAATATTTTTATTAATTCTTTGTTTTTCAAGTTAAGGAAAAGATTACTGTAAAGTGAAGAAAATATTTATAACCATAATATTATTAATTGTAGTTGGTAGTTTGTTTGCTCAAAAACAAAAGATAAACTATTTAACAACGTTCGACGATAAATTGGTGCATTTTGGTTTTACTATTGGTGTAAACTCGCTCGACTTTAATGTTGCAAACTATAATCCAATTGGCGAAAATCCCGATTTTATACCTTTCCCGTTAGACCGTATTTCCGATATAAGTGTTATCAGATCAGATATTGCCGAGGTTGTACCCGGATTTACGGTAGGAATAATTTCCAGTTTACGTTTATCGAAAGATTTTAACCTTCGCTTTTTACCAGGCCTTTCGTTTGGGGAAAGGAAGCTGCAATACAACATCCCGGTTTACGATATTAATGTTTACGAACCCCTGGATTATTATTCCATAAAATCTACTTTTATCGATTTTCCTTTACTGATTAAATATAAAGCCCGGCGAATTAACAACGACAGGCCTTACGTTATTTTTGGCGGAGCTTACCGGCAGGATATTTCGCGAACGGCAAAGGAAGACTTGGTAAAACTGAAAAACGGAGGTTTTTATGCTGAAGTTGGAGGTGGCTGGGATCACTATTTCCTGTTTTTCAGATTTTCGGTTGAAGCGAAGTTTAGTTTTGGATTAAATAACCAGCTGGGAGATTTACCGGCATCAACACAGCGGCCATATTATTCGCAATCGATTAAAGACCTGCGTTCGAAAGTATTTACTCTTTCATTCCATTTTGAATAAACACTAACCCTTTCGTTTAAATTCGGAACAAATAATTGCGGTAGCCATAGCAACATTTAACGATTCTGCTTTATTATTGCTTTTTGAAAAGTTGGGAATACTTATCTTTTTCTCAATTTTACTTTCAATCTCAGCTTTTATTCCATTGCCTTCGTTACCCATAACAAGGAGAGCTTTAGTGGGTAAATTTTCATTGTAGACGTTGGTCCCGCTCATAAAAGTTCCATAAATTATTACTCCCGAGTTTTTGGCAATGGACTGTACAACCTCAAAATCAGCTTTAAATGTTTTTATCCGGTTAAATGAACCCATGCTGGCCTGTATTACTTTAGAACTATAGATATCTACAGTGTCGGGAGAACAAAACAAATATTCAATACCAAACCAGTCGCAAACCCTGATAATTGTACCTAAATTTCCCGGGTCCTGAATGTCGTCTAAATAAACCGATAAATTGTTGCCAAGTTTTGCCGGCAACTGGCCGGGATTTGGTATTCTGCATATCGCAATACTGTTTTGTGGATTTTTCAGATGACTTAGTTTCTTAATCTCAGTATGGCTAACTTCTGTTATTACCTCAGGTGTACTAATTAAATGCTTTCGCGAATTAATAAATTCTGCCGTTGCTGCCAGCATATATATTTCATTATCCGACTGTAATATTTCGGTAACTGATTTATCTGCTTCTACCAAAAAAAGACCCTCCTTATTTCTATATTTTTTGTAGGCAAGAGAATTAATAAGTTTTATTGTATTTTTACTAATCATCGTTAATTACATGATTTAATATAATAATTGAAGTAAAGTTACAGTTTCTAAAAAAACTGTTCGTTATTTTTGTTAAATAAAATAATTTGTATTGACTCAGAATTCTTATAGCAAAGTAGCACTTATTGGCAGGTGGATAACCATGTTGTCTGTTATCTTCATGTTTTCTTGTTCGCAAATAAAATTTGTTGCCGAAGATGATTATCTGTTGAATAAAGTAGAACTTCAGGTTGATAATCAGGATATTAATAAGGATGAGGCCAAATCTTACATTCGCCAAAAGGAGAATTATAAAATTCTTGGTTTTATAAAATTTCATTTAATGCTTTATAACTTATCGTCGAAGAAAAGAACCGACGACTGGTTGAAGCGAATTGGAGAGGCACCACAGATTTATGATGAGATAATGACAGACCGATCTGTGGAGCAGTTAAAACAATACATGAATAATAAAGGATTTTACCGTGCACAGGTGAGTAATGAAGTAGAGTTAAACGATGAAACACAAAAGGCCAGATTAAAGTTTTATGTAAATGCCGGAGAGCAATATACGATCAGAAGAATTAACTATCATTTTAATAACTCAGATCTGAAGAAACTTTTTTTTAACGATTCAATCAATTTATCATTTTCGCCGGGTGCACCATTCGATTATTACGAGCTTGAAAATCAACAGGGAAAAATTGTTGATTTATACAAGAATAATGGCTATTTCTATTTTACAAAAGACCATGTCCATTACCTGGCAGATACCGTTAAATACGATAAGGAAGTTATACTCGATTTAATTATTGGCGATACCAGAAACAGCCAGGTTGATTCAGCGAAAGTTTTTAAACCCTATTACCTGAATGATTTTTATTATTCGGTAATGCCCGGAAATACACCTGTAACAGCAGAACGAGAGAATTTTAATTCTTTTTCCGATACTTTACAATGGGAAAGTTCATATTTATACCAGAATAAGAAGATAAAATACCCACCCAGCTTATTTGACCGTACCACCCAGATGAAGAGTGGAGAACTGTATAAAAGTTCTACGGTTGAAAATACCTTTTTTGCTTTTAACAGGTTACGGCAATTTCGATTTGTAGATATTCAGTTTAACGAAACAAATACTTTACAGGACAATAATCTGCTTGATTGTAACATTCGATTGGCACCGCTAAATAAACAATCAACTTCGTTTGATATTGAGGGAACCAATACATCAGGGAACTTTGGTGTTGCAGGGAATATATATTACCAGCACCGTAACTTTTTCAGGGGTGCCGAAGTTTTTCAATTGAGGTTGAAAGGCGCAATGGAAAGAATGGCGGTGAAAGATATATCGGATTATTTTAATACAAGAGAATTTGGAGTTGAAACGAATTTAATAATTCCAAAACTGCTGGGACCCGGGAAATATATTAGAAGTTTCGGTAAATATTTGCCGAAAACTGTAATTAATGCCGGTTATAATTATCAGCGAAGACCCGAATATACCCGAACAATCTCGAACTTTAAAATTGGTTACGACTGGAAAACAACGCAAGATTTATCGCACATGTGGAATTTTCTGGATTTGAACGTGGTGAAATTATATGAATTCGACCAGGAATTTCTCGATGGCATTAAAGATTTATATATAAAAAGCAGTTTTACCGACCACTTTATTTTTGCAATGAATTATTCGTTGATTTATAATAACCAGAGGCTTAATACAAAAAAGAGTTATACCTATTTAAGATTTAATGTAGAGTCAGCAGGTAATTTATTATGGGCAATTTCGAATTTAACAGGCCAACCAAAATATCAGGCAGTTGATTCTGTTACATCTGATGTATCTGAGTATTATCAATTTTTAAACACACGATACGCCCAGTACGTTAAATCCGATATTGAGGTCAGAAGATCTGTCAGAATTGATAAATATAATTCTGTTGTGGGCAGAGCTTTTATTGGGGTAGGATTACCATACGGGAATTTTGATGTTTTACCTTTCGAAAAGAAATATTTTGCAGGAGGTGCAAATGGAATAAGAGCATGGCAGGTACGTTCGTTAGGGCCCGGTACATACAAAGCTCCGCCGGGTGCTTATCCTAACCAGTCTTCAGATATAAAACTGGAAGCAAACGTGGAATACCGTTTTAAACTTGTTGGCCCAATGGAAGGGGCTCTTTTTCTTGACGCCGGAAATATTTGGGCAATTAATGAAAAAGATAACCGGGAGGGGGCACAGTTTAAATTTAACGAGTTTTATAAACAGATTGCTCTTGGTACTGGTGCCGGATTACGATTCGATTTAAATTACTTCATCCTCCGTACCGATTTGGGAATTAAGTTGCGTGATCCTGCTAAAAAGGCAAGCAGCGGTTGGTTATTGGGAGCAAGAACGATGGATAATGATATCTTCAATTTTACTTTCGCGATAGGGTATCCATTTTAATAACAAATACAGCATTTTACCCCTTACTTTTTTCTCAGTGAATTATTTTTTTGCATTTTTGGGGCTCAATTTGTAAAAAGTTGAAAGTAACAACTCTTAATTTATTATAAAAAGAAAGTATATGTCAGGTCTTCCATCAGGTAATCGCGATTCATTCAGTTCAAAATTTGGGGTTATAGCAGCAGCAGCAGGCTCAGCAGTGGGATTAGGTAACATCTGGAGGTTCCCGTTAGTTACAACCCAAAACGGGGGAGGGGCTTTCCTTTTGCTGTATGTTGGTTTTATTATCTTTATAGGAGTTCCCGTAATGCTGTCTGAGTTTTCTATTGGTAGAAGAGCTCAGCTAAATGCATTTGGTTCGTTTAAAAAACTTGCTCCTAAAACACCTTGGTTTATGGTAGGTTTTTTAGGAATTGTTACCGCATTTGCAATTCTGGCTTTTTACAGTACGGTTGCCGGTTGGACCCTCGAATATTTTGTTCAGGCTGTTTCGGGCAAATTGTTTGTAGTAGAGGATATGGAAAAAAACTTTGCCGATTTTAGCACGCATGCTTACCGGCCTGTAATCTGGCAACTGGTTTTTATGGTTTTAACAGCTTTAGTTGTATATGCCGGAATTAAGAAAGGAATTGAAAAATTTACTAAAATACTGATGCCAATATTGGTTGTTCTTATCATTTTCGTAGTGATTCGTGCAGTAACCCTGAAAGGGGCAGGCGAAGGAATTAAATATTTATTTATACCAGACTGGGGGGCGGTTAATTTTAAAACAGTGCTAATGGCTCTTGGGCAGGCAGCCTTCTCGTTAAGTATAGGTATGGGAACGCTAATTACCTATGGATCTTACATAAGAAAGGATAACAACTTACTAAAAACATCAGCACAGGTTGCATTGGCCGATACAGGTATTGCAATACTTTCAAGTTTAATGGTAATTCCTGCAATATTTGCATTCTCGACCGGAAGTATTGGGGAAATATCGCCCGGTCCCGGACTTGTATTCGAAGTACTTCCAAATGTATTTAAATCGATGCCCGGGGGAAAATCTTTTTCTATTATCTTTTTCTTTTTGTTAAGTGTAGCTGCTCTTACATCAACTATATCGGTTCTTGAAGTGGTTGTTGCATACATGAAAGAAGAACTTAATTTCACGAGAGGTAAAGCTACTTTAATTGCATCTGTTTCAATTAGTGTTCTTGGTGTATTGGCAACGTTATCATTTGGCGTTTTAAGCAATGTGTCAATTCTGGGGCAAACTATTTTTGGACTTTTAAATTATGCTTCAGCCAATATAATGCTAACTTTTGGGGCATTGCTTATTGTAGTTTTTGTGGGCTGGAGAATTGGTAAATCAGATTTCATTGAAGAAATTAGCAACAAAGGAACATTAGAATCCGGTCTGTTTAAAATAGTATTCTTTATAATTCGATATATTGCACCGGTAGCTATTGGTACAATTGCTGTTGCCGCCTTATTTATTGAGGGGTTGACAGGTTAATCATTCAATTCGAAAGAATAATTATTGTGAAATATTAACAGAGCCGGCATTTGTCCGGCTTTTTATATGCAATTTTTGTTATTACCACCTAATAGTGGTATTTTTGAGAAAAATGTTTCACCTGTGATTCCCGAATTCGATGAAAAGAATCATAAAAGAATTTTTTAAAACGTATTTGAGTTATTCGAAGTCCGACAGGAATGCTATCGTAATTTTATGCAGTTTAATCCTGCTTTCGGTAATAATTAATTTTTTCGTAAAAAATTATCAACCTGAATCATCCTCCGATTTCTCGGAAATAAAAAGATTATTTGCAGAATGGGAGAAGGAGAACCCGGATAACAATCTGAAAAATTCCACAGTTGAAGTTTATTTATTCAATTTTAATCCGAATACGGTTTCAAAACCAAAACTGGATTCCCTGGCATTACCAGATTTTGTTAAAAGAAATATTGTTGGCTACCGGAATGCCGGTGGCACCTTTAGTTCTCCCGAAGATGTAAGAAAAATATACGGAATGAACGATTCTGTATTTAACCTGATAAAAGATTACATTATAATTGAAAAGAAAAAAGAACCTGGCTCTGCATTAATAGAAACAAAAAGAGAATTATCAGGATTCTTCGATCCCAACACGGCAGACAAAGAACAACTGGAATATTTTGGATTCAGTAATTTTCAGATATCAAATTTAACAGGTTACAGAAACAGTGGGGGAGTTTTTCGTTCGGAGGCGGATTTATTAAAAATATATGGTATCGATTCTGTTTTCTTTTCCGGAATTGAAAAACACATTGAAATTAATGAGGTAAAAAGAAAGGAAAATAAACAGCCTGAAGAAATTACTTTTGTCGAAATAAACAGTGCCGATTCTGCTGGATTGGTTAAGCTTAAAGGCATAGGCCCGTCGTATGCATCGCGAATACTTAAATATAAAAATCTGCTTGGTGGATATTATAATAAAAAACAACTTTTAGAAATCTATCATTTTCGCGAAGAAACTTATATTCAGATACAGAATTTAATTTTAATAGATACACTTTTAATTAAACCGTTACGATTAAACTTTGCTGATTATCCCGAATTGTTAAGACATCCTTATCTTAATAAAATGCATGTTGAGGCCATTCTTGCCAGGCGGGAAACAAAAGGAGCATTTAAAAATATTTCTGAACTGCAGGAATTACAAGAGATGGATGCAGGAACTTTTACTAAAATCAGACCTTACATAACATGTCGTTAAAAAAGCTAAAACAAAAAAAGTGAATAGGAATTATTATTTTTTTACATTAAATTTGATATACAATGAATAATTTCTAAATTTGCGCCTCAATTTTTAAAATGTAAAACGGAGAGAGTATGATTATTATTCCGGTAAAAGAAGGCGAAAATATTGAAAGAGCTCTAAAAAGGTTCAAAAGAAAGTTCGAAAAAACAGGTGTAATCAAAGAATTGCGAGAGCGCCAAAAGTACACAAAACCTTCGATTAAAAGAAGGGAAGAACTTAAGAAGGCTGCTTACATTCAAGGGTTACAGGAACAGGAAGACTAATTAATTTAGTGGTTCCTGATTTTTGCGAGGGAGATTAATGAGTTATCAGGAATCGTTTATCAGCTATTTAAAGTACGAGAAGAGATATTCTCGTCATACAGTAGTGGCATATAAAAATGACCTCGATCAGTTTGTGGGTTTTTACACAGAGTTGGTCGGGGATTTTAATGTTAAAGATATCGATTCTAAGGTGGTTCGAAACTGGGTAGTTTATTTAATGGAGAAGAATGTCTCACCACGTTCGGTTGGGCGAAAAGTAACTACTATTAAATCGTTCTTTAAATATTTAATGAAAGAACAAGTAGT
The DNA here is from genome assembly GCA_039714235.1 of Bacteroidota bacterium. Taxonomy (GTDB): domain Bacteria; phylum Bacteroidota; class Bacteroidia; order Bacteroidales; family Prolixibacteraceae; genus Draconibacterium. The sequence goes on from JBDLJS010000037.1 coordinate 15,565, forward strand.
AGATAATAATCCGGCAGTTAATATTCCACTACCTAAAACAGGTAAAAAACTTCCAGGTTTTGTTGAGGAGAACAATCTTCATCATTTGCTCGACGATGGCTTTTTTACAAACGACTTTAAAGGAATACGAGATAAACTGGTAATTACGTTGCTTTATGGAACCGGAATACGGTTAGCCGAACTTCTGTCGTTAAAAGACAGCGATTTTAATAAAAAGGATTTTCTGATTAAGGTGTTTGGAAAAAGACAGAAAGAAAGAGTAATTCCATATCCACGAAATATCAACCTTTTGATAGAAGAATACGTTATACTAAGAGATAACGAATTAGGTTTTAAACCGGAGTTTTTACTTGTAACAGAAAAGGGCAAGCCGATTTACGAAAAATTAATTTACAGAATTGTAAACCATAATTTGGCAAAAGTTACATCTCTTGAAAAAAAGAGTCCGCATGTATTGCGACATACTTATGCGACTCATTTATTAAATAAAGGAGCAGACTTAAACGCAGTAAAAGAATTATTAGGACATTCGAGTTTGGCAGCAACCCAGGTATATACCCATACAACCTTCGAAAAGCTGCACGATATTTATAAACAGGCCCATCCCAGGGGTTAAAACAGATTAATTATGGAAGTAAAAATTAATTCAGTACATTTTAACGCCGACGAGAAGTTGGTGGAATTTGTGAACAAAAAAGTAAACAAACTGGATACTTTTTTCGATGGTATTATTAACGCCGAAGTAACTTTAAAAGTTGCTAAACCCGAGGCAGCAAAAAACAAGGTCTCTGAGTTAAAACTTTCTATCCCAACAAATGGATATTTATTCTCCAAAAAACAAGCCGATTCGTTCGAAGAAGCTACAGATTTGGCAGTTGAAGCTATGAAGAAACAACTTGGCAAATACAAAGAAAAACTGAAAAGTAAATAATTTTTAAAAATTGCCCGGTCAAATTTTAGATTTTTAAAATAATATTTTTACATTTGCAATCCCTTTTTGGGGGCGTTCTCGAAACGACTGAATTTAAAGTAGTTTGAAGCTCTTTGTGTGGATTTTGGCAGTGCGAAAATTTACACCAAAAAAGAATGGTTTGAACGATTTTGTACTTTAAATTAATTGTGGGCAATATTATTGCTGGTTGTTAAGAAAAATTTTGTAATTTTGCGCGGCATTTTTGCTAAGTGATACTATGCGGGAGTAGCTCAGTTGATAGAGCATTAGCCTTCCAAGCTAAGGGTCGCGGGTTTGAATCCCGTCTCCCGCTCACTTTTGAGATTGGAGTTTTGAGTAGGAAACTACTTTTAACTCCTGTCTCTTTATGTAATAAATGCCGGAGTAGCTCAGGGGTAGAGCGCATCCTTGGTAAGGATGAGGTCACGAGTTCAATTCTCGTCTTCGGCTCAGATGATTTAAAAGATAATAAATTAAATTTTTGGAATTATGGCTAAAGAAACGTTTGTAAGGGATAAGGACCATGTTAACATTGGTACTATTGGCCACGTTGACCATGGTAAAACTACCCTGACTGCAGCTATTACTATGGTATTAGCTAAAAAAGGTCTGTCGGAAGTAAAAGAATTCGATTCTATCGACAATGCACCTGAAGAAAAAGAGAGAGGTATTACAATTAACACTGCACACGTAGAGTATCAAACAGCTACTCGTCACTATGCACACGTTGACTGTCCGGGACACGCCGACTATGTGAAAAACATGGTAACTGGTGCTGCTCAAATGGACGGTGCAATTATTGTTGTTGCTGCTACTGATGGCCCAATGCCACAGACTCGCGAGCACATCCTTCTTGCACGTCAGGTAAACGTTCCTAAATTGGTTGTATTCATGAATAAAGTGGATATGGTTGATGATGAAGAACTATTAGAATTAGTAGAAATGGAAATCCGCGAATTGCTGGACTTCTACGAATTCGAAGGTGATGATACTCCTGTTATTCAAGGTTCTGCACTTGGTGCAATGAACGGTGAGGCAGAATGGGAAGACAAAGTAATGGAATTAATGGAAGCTTGTGATACATGGATTCCACTTCCTCCAAGAGACGTTGATAAAGCATTCTTGATGCCCGTTGAAGACGTATTCTCTATTACTGGTCGTGGTACAGTTGCAACTGGTCGTATCGAAACTGGTAAAATTCATACTGGCGACGAACTTCAGTTAATTGGTTTAGGTGCTGAAGGACGTAAAACAGTTTGTACTGGTGTTGAAATGTTCCGTAAGATTTTGGATGATGGTCAGGCTGGTGATAATGTAGGTTTATTACTTCGTGGTGTTGACAAAAAAGAAATCAAGCGTGGTCAGATTTTGGCAAAACCTGGTTCAATTACTCCTCATACTAAATTCAAAGCAGAGGTTTACGTATTGAAAAAAGAAGAAGGTGGACGTCACACTCCATTCCACAACAAATACCGTCCTCAGTTTTATTTGCGTACACTTGATGTAACCGGCGAAATTCATTTGGAAGAAGGTCGTGAAATGGTTATGCCTGGTGATAACGTATCTATTACTGTTGAACTGATTTACCCTGTTGCAGTAAATATCGGTCTTCGCTTCGCAATTCGTGAAGGTGGACGTACTGTTGGTGCAGGTCAGATCACTGAAATTATTGAATAATAAACATTCAATATATAATTGTAAAATAAGTCCCGGGCTTCGGTCCGGGACTATTTACGGATGAAACTCAGATTTGGGAGTGGTTCTAAACAGTAAGTTCAAATCTTACCTTCCGTACAAAACAAGGAACATTTTAGAATGAAGTTAAAAATTTATTTACAAGAGGCGTACGATGAACTCGTACATAAAGTAACATGGCCTACTTGGAAAGAGCTGCAAAGCAGCGCATTGGTTGTAATGATTGCTTCCTTTATAATATCATTAGTTATATTCGTTATGGATCTGTCTTTCAGAAATATAATGGATTTTATTTACGGATTATTTTATTAATCAAAAAACCCTGAAGTCAAGATGAGCGAAAACAGTAAAAAGTGGTATGTTCTGCGTGCTATTGGTGGCAAGGAGAAGAAGGTAAAGGAATATATCGATAACGAAATCGCAAATGGCGACCTGAAGGGTTATGTAGAACAGGTTCTTATTCCAACGGAAAAAGTTTACCAGATCCGTAATGGTAAAAAAATCAGTAAGGAGCGGAACTTTTTTCCGGGGTATGTTTTAATCGAAGCTGCATTAGTGGGTGAAGTTGCGCACACACTAAGGAATTTTCCTAACGTAATCGGATTCTTAGGCGACACCAAAGGTGGAGATCCGGTACCGATGAGGCAAAGCGAGGTAAACAGAATTCTTGGCAGGGTTGACGAATTAGCTGAAACCGGCGAAGAATTAAATATCCCTTATGTGGTAGGAGAAACTGTAAAAGTAATCGACGGACCATTTAACGGCTTTAACGGAACCATTGAAGAAATCAATGAAGAGAAGAAGAAGCTGCAGGTAATGGTGAAGATTTTTGGACGTAAAACTCCTTTGGAACTTAGCTTTATGCAAGTTGAAAAGGAATAGTAACGTGTTAATTTATTGTTATGGCGAAAGAAATTGCTGGATTAATTAAATTACAGATTAGGGGTGGTGCTGCTAATCCATCACCACCGGTGGGACCAGCATTAGGTGCCAAGGGTGTAAATATTATGCAGTTCTGCAAACAGTTTAATGGTAGGACACAAGACCAGGCTGGTAAGGTGCTTCCTGTTATTATTACTGTTTATGCTGACAAATCATTTGATTTCATAATTAAACAACCCCCTGTGGCCGTACAATTGCTCGATGCTGCTAAGCTTAAAAAAGGTTCACCAGAATCTCACATTGATAAAGTGGGCACGGTAACCTGGGATCAGGTTAAACAAATTGCCGAAGGCAAAATGGTTGACCTGAACTGCTTCACAGTAGAATCGGCAATGAAAATGGTAGCTGGAACCGCCAGAAGTATGGGAATCACTGTAAAAGGTGCTTCACCATTCAATAACTAAAAAATATCTTTTACGATGGGCAGAATTACGAAAAATAAAAAAGCGTCTCTTGAAAAACTCGAAAAAGGTAAAACATACTCTATTGAGGAGGCTGCAGAATTAGTTAAGGAAATAACCTATACAAAATTCGATGCTTCGATTGATATTGATGTAAGACTTGGAGTTGACCCAAGAAAAGCTAACCAGATGGTTAGAGGCGTAGTTTCGTTACCCCATGGAACTGGTAAAGAAGTTCGTGTTTTGGCAATGGTTACTCCTGATAAAGAACAGGAAGCCAAAGATGCCGGAGCAGACTTCGTAGGTTTAGACGATTATGTAGAAAAAATAAAAGGTGGCTGGACAGACATTGACGTTATTATCACAATGCCTCCGGTTATGGGAAAAGTTGGGCAGTTAGGTCGTATTTTAGGACCTCGCGGATTAATGCCGAACCCAAAAAGTGGTACCGTAACTATGGACATTGGTAAAGCTGTTGGTGAAGTTAAGCAAGGTAAAATCGACTTTAAAGTTGATAAATTTGGTATTGTTCACACTTCAATTGGTAAATCATCATTTACCGCTGAAAAGATTAAAGACAATGCCATTGAGTTTATTAATACAATTAATAAGCTTAAGCCTACAGCCGCTAAAGGAACCTACATAAAAAGTATTTACTTATCTAGTACCATGAGCCCTGGTATTGAAGTAGAACCAAAGTCATTCGCTGACTAAAAATGTTGAAATATGAAGAGTTCAGAGAAACAAGTTATTATCAATAATTTACAAGAACAAATTGATTCATTCAATCATTTTTATTTGGCTGACATTAGTGGTTTAAATGCTGAAGATACCAGTGATTTACGAAGACTATGTTTCAGCCAGAAGGTAAAACTGGTTGTTGTTAAGAATACACTTTTACGTAAAGCATTAGAAAATTCTGGTAAAGATGCTTCTGAACTTTACGATGCACTAAAGGGTAACACCTCGGTAATGTTTACTGAACAAGGTAACGTTCCTGCAAAACTGATTAAATCCTTCAGAAAAGACCATGAGAAGCCAGTATTGAAGGCTGCTTATGTTGAAGAGTCGGTTTATGTAGGCGAAGACCAATTAGAAGTTCTTGTGGCAGTTAAGTCTAAGAACGAACTTATTGCTGACGTTGTTGCTCTATTACAATCACCAATGAAAACTGTTCTTGGACAGTTACAATCTGGTGGTAATACAATTCACGGTGTTCTTGATACACTGAAAGAGAAAGAATAATTTTTTTTGAAATAATTAGAAAAAGTAATAAAAATGGCAGATTTAAAACAACTTGCAGAAGAGTTAGTAAACTTGACTGTTAAAGAGGTTAACGAATTAGCTGGAATTCTTAAAGACGAATATGGTATCGAACCAGCTGCTGCTGCAGTAGCAGTTGCAGGTCCAGCCGCTGGCGGTGGCGAAGAGGCTGCCGCTGAACAAACAGAATTTGACGTAGTTTTAAAAGCAGCAGGTCAGTCTAAACTGGCAGTTGTTAAACTCGTTAAAGAACTTACTGGTCTTGGCTTAAAAGAAGCTAAAGCAGTTGTAGATGAAGCTCCAAAAGCTATCAAAGAAAAAATTTCTAAAGACGAAGCAGAAGCACTGAAAAGTCAATTAGAAGAAGCTGGAGCTGAAGTTGAAGTAAAATAATGCAAATCAACCTATTTTTATAGGTTATATGGTTTAGAATCCAGTCCCGGATACCCGGGATGGGGTTCTAAACCTTTTGTGTATTTATATTTTATATAATTAACTTGTATAAATGCATGTCTGTACAAACAAAAAAAGAGAGGAAAAATTTTTCCTCAACACAAACCAGGTTTGATTACCCTGACTTCTTAGAAGTACAAGTTAAATCATTTAAAGATTTTTTTCAGTTAAAAACCACACCTGACAACAGGAATGCGGAGGGTTTATACCGAGTCTTTGAAGAGAACTTTCCAATTTCGGATACAAGGAATAATTTCGTATTGGAATTTATCGATTATCAGGTCGATCCTCCTCGATATTCAATTGATGAAAGTGTAGAACGTGGTTTAACTTTTAGCGTACCGCTAAAAGCAAAATTAAAACTGTATTGTACCGATCCGGAACACGAAGACTTTGATACAGTGGTTCAGGATGTATACCTGGGTACAGTGCCGTATATGACCGACAGAGGGACCTTTATTATTAATGGTGCCGAAAGGGTTATTGTATCGCAGTTACACAGGTCACCGGGTGTATTCTTTGGCCAAAGTTTACACGCAAACGGTACAAAATTATACTCAGCACGTATTATTCCGTTTAAAGGTTCGTGGATTGAATTTGCAACGGATATTAACAGCGTAATGTTTGCTTATATCGACAGGAAAAAGAAATTGCCTGTTACCACACTGTTACGTGCTATTGGATACGAAAGCGATAAAGATGTACTAGAAATATTTGATCTGGCCGATGAGGTTAAAGTATCGAAAACCGGTCTGAAAAAAGTAATTGGCAGAAGATTGGCCGCACGTGTTCTTAAATCGTGGGTTGAAGACTTTGTTGACGAAGATACAGGAGAAGTTGTATCTATTGAACGTAACGAAGTAATCATTGACCGCGAAACTGTAATTGAAGATTCCCACATGGAGGAAATTCTTGATTCAGGTGTAAAAACAATTCTTTTACACAAAGAGGATGCAAATCAGCAGGACTTCGCAATTATTTACAATACACTTCAAAAAGATCCGTGTAACTCTGAAAAAGAAGCCGTTCTTCATATTTACCGTCAGTTACGAAATGCAGAACCGCCGGATGAAGCAACAGCAAGAGACGTAATCGATAAATTGTTCTTCTCAGACAAACGTTACGATCTTGGCGAAGTAGGCCGGTACAGAATAAATAAAAAATTAGGGCTCGACGTTGACACAGAAAATCGTGTTCTTACCAAGGAAGATATTATTGAGATTATTAAAAATCTTATTCAACTGGTAAACTCGAAAACAGACGTCGACGATATTGACCACCTGAGTAACCGTAGGGTACGTACCGTAGGTGAGCAAATGTATAACCAGTTTGGTGTTGGTCTTGCCCGAATGGCCCGAACCATTCGCGAAAGAATGAACGTAAGGGATAACGAAGTATTTACCCCGATCGATTTGATTAATTCAAAAACATTATCGTCGGTAATTAATTCATTCTTCGGAACCAACGCCCTGTCGCAGTTTATGGATCAAACCAATCCATTGGCAGAAATGACACACAAACGTCGTATGTCAGCTCTTGGTCCTGGTGGTCTGTCACGCGAAAGAGCAGGTTTCGAGGTTCGTGACGTTCACTTCACTCACTACGGTAGATTGTGTCCGATTGAAACACCTGAAGGTCCAAACATTGGACTTATTTCTTCGTTGTGTGTGTTTGCCAAAATTAACGATCTTGGATTTATTTCTACACCATACCGAAAAGTTGAAAATGGTCAGGTTGACCTTTCTGGAGAAGGAGCTGTTTATCTGACAGCAGAAGAGGAAGAAGGACAGATAATTGCACAGGCAAACGCCCCGATTGATGAAGAAGGTAAATTTATAAACGAAAAAGTTAAAGCAAGGCTCGACGGAGATTATCCGGTGGTTGAAAAGGATGATGTTCAGCTTATGGACGTTGGACCTAACCAGATTGCTTCTGTTGCAGCATCGCTGATTTCGTTCCTGGAGCACGACGATGCAAACCGTGCACTTATGGGATCGAACATGATGCGGCAGGCAGTTCCGCTTTTACGTCCTGAGGCTCCTATTGTTGGAACAGGGCTGGAAGGAAGAGCAGCTGCAGACTCTAAAATACTGGTTCGGGCTGATTTCGACGGTGTAGTTGAATTCGTTGATTCAAAACAGATTATTGTAAGATATGATGTTGCGGAAGAAGATCGTTTTGTAAGTTTCGACCCAGAGGTAGTAACCTATAATCTTCAGAAATATACAAAAACCAACCAGGGAACTACCGTTGACCTGAAACCGATAGTTAAAAAAGGTGAGCGAATTATACAAGGACAAATTCTTACCGAAGGTTATGCAACTGAGAATGGTGAACTGGCTCTTGGCCGTAACCTCATGGTTGCATTTATGCCATGGCAGGGATATAACTACGAGGATGCAATTGTAATTTCTGAAAGAATTGTACGTGAAGATGTGTTTACATCAGTTCATGTTGATGAATACAGTCTTGAAGTTCGTGATACTAAACGGGGGACTGAAGAATTTACTTCAGATATTCCTAATGTGAGTGAAGAAGCAACCCGTAACCTTGATGAGAATGGCTTGATCCGTATTGGTGCTGACGTTAAACCGGGTGATATCCTGATTGGTAAAATTACACCAAAAGGTGAATCTGATCCATCTCCGGAAGAAAAACTGTTACGTGCTATTTTTGGTGATAAAGCTGGTGATGTTAAAGATGCATCATTAAAAGCATCACCTTCATTATCAGGAGTTGTTATTGATAAAAAACTGTTTTCGCGCGTAGCAAAAGATAAAAAAGGTAAAGCAACCAAGATATTACTCGACCAGATTGATGAGAAGCTGGAACGCGAGGCTGCAGCTATACGTGCCAAATTAGAAGATAAGCTTTTTACACTGGTAAGCGGTAAAACATCACAGGGTGTTAAAGATTACTACGGAACCGAAATAATTCCGAAAGGTGTTAAGTTTACTTTAAAACAGTTACAGGAAGTTGATTTTCTGGCAGTTAATCCAGCTAAGTGGACAACTGATAAAAACAAGAATGAATTGATTTTCAGGGTAATCAATAATTTCATAATGAAATATAAAGAAGCTGAAGCAGTTTCACGTCGTGAAAGATACAATGTAACCATTGGTGATGAACTTCCGGCAGGAATTATTCAGTTAGCCAAAATCTACATTGCTAAAAAACGTAAGCTTCAGATTGGGGATAAAATGGCAGGGCGCCACGGTAACAAAGGTATAGTTTCGCGTGTTGTTCGTAAGGAAGATATGCCATTCCTTGCTGATGGTACCCCGGTTGATATTGTACTCAATCCCCTTGGTGTACCTTCGAGGATGAACCTTGGACAAATTTACGAGACTGTACTGGGGTGGGCTGGTAAAGAGCTGGGAATGAAATTTGCCACACCAATTTTCGATGGTGCCAGTTTAGATGAGATTTCTGAATATACTGACAAAGCTGGTATTCCTAGGTTTGGTGAGACTATCCTCGTTAATGGAGAAACCGGAGAACCTTTCGATCAGCCTGCAACTGTGGGTGTAATCTATATGATGAAACTGGGTCACATGGTAGAAGACAAAATGCACGCCCGTTCAATAGGTCCTTACTCGTTAATTACGCAGCAACCATTAGGTGGTAAAGCACAGTTTGGTGGTCAGCGTTTTGGTGAGATGGAAGTTTGGGCACTCGAGGCATTTGGTGCTTCTCACATTCTCCAGGAAATTCTGACGGTTAAGTCAGATGATGTAATGGGTAGGGCTAAAGCATACGAATCTATTGTAAAAGGTGAGCCGATGCCACAACCCGGAATTCCTGAGTCATTAAATGTATTGCTTCACGAACTTCGCGGTCTTGGACTAAGCGTAAAAATGGAGTAGAATAATTAGAAGGTTCAGTTTTAATTGATTTTAATTTGAATTATGGCATTCAGAAAAGATAATAAAGCAAAAAGCAGTTTCGCAAAAGTTTCAATCAGCCTTTCATCTCCCGAAGAGATTCTGGAAAGATCGTTTGGCGAGGTATTGAAGCCTGAAACAATTAACTACAGAACATATAAACCTGAGCGAGATGGCCTGTTTTGTGAACGTATTTTTGGCCCTGTAAAAGATTACGAATGCCACTGTGGTAAATACAAAAGAATCCGTTACAAAGGAATTGTTTGTGATCGCTGTGGTGTTGAAGTTACAGAGAAAAAGGTACGTCGTGAAAGGATGGGGCACATTTCGTTGGTTGTTCCGGTTGCGCATATTTGGTATTTCAGGTCGTTGCCAAACAAAATTGGTTATCTACTCGGATTGCCAACAAAAAAGCTCGATTCAATAATTTATTACGAACGTTATGTCGTAATAAATCCTGGTGTAAAAGCTGAGGACGGAGTAAAACAACTCGATTTTCTTACTGAAGAAGAGTACCTCGATATTTTAGATACACTTCCGAAAGAAAATCAGTTTTTAGACGACGATGATCCGAACAAGTTCTTTGCCAAAATGGGTGCCGAGGCGTTGTACGATATTCTTAACCGCCTGGAGCTCGATGAATTGTCATATACTTTAAGACATAAAGCAAATACCGAAACTTCGCAGCAACGTAAAAACGAAGCGTTAAAACGTTTGCAGGTGGTAGAAGCATTTAGGGCAAGTAAAAACCTTAACCGTCCGGAATGGATGATTGTAAGGGTAGTTCCTGTAATTCCTCCTGATTTGAGGCCGCTGGTACCGCTCGATGGTGGGCGTTTTGCAACATCTGATTTGAATGACCTTTACCGCAGGGTAATTATTCGTAACAACCGTTTAAAACGATTGATAGAGATTAAAGCACCTGAGGTAATATTAAGAAATGAGAAGCGGATGCTACAGGAAGCTGTGGATTCGTTATTCGATAATTCAAGAAAAGTAAACGCCGTTAAAACGGAAAATAACCGTGCATTAAAATCGCTGTCCGACAGTTTAAAAGGGAAACAAGGTCGTTTCCGTCAAAACCTGTTGGGTAAACGTGTTGACTATTCTGCCCGTTCGGTTATTGTTGTTGGACCAAAACTTCATATTCACGAGTGTGGTCTTCCGAAAGATATGGCTGCCGAACTTTACAAACCTTTTGTTATTCGTAAGTTAATTGAAAGAGGTATTGTAAAAACGGTTAAATCGGCGAAAAAAATTGTAGACCGGAAAGACCCGGTAGTTTGGGAGATTCTGGAAAATGTGTTAAAAGGACATCCTGTAATGTTAAACAGGGCACCCACACTGCACCGTCTTTCAATTCAGGCATTTCAGCCCGTACTTATTGAGGGTAAGGCAATTCAGCTTCACCCACTGGTTTGTACAGGTTTTAACGCCGACTTCGACGGAGACCAGATGGCAGTACACCTTCCGTTGGGTAATGCAGCAATCCTGGAAGCCCAGTTATTAATGCTGGCTTCGCATAACCTGTTAAACCCGGCTAACGGTGCTCCAATTCAGGTACCATCACAAGATATGGTTTTAGGTCTGTATTACATGACCAAACCACGTCGGGGTGCAAGAGGAGAAGGAATGACATTCTACTCGCCTGAAGAAGTAATTATTGCTTATTCAGAAAAAGTAATAGATCTTCATGCTGTTATAAAACTGAAAGTTGAAGATATTGATGAAAACGGTGAGATTTTCAAACACTTAGTTGAAACTACTGTTGGGCGTGTTCTGTTTAACGAATATGTTCCGCGCGAAGCAGGTTATATTAATCAGTTACTGACCAAAAAATCGCTACGTACAATTATTTCTGATGTATTTAAGAAAAGCGGAAATGCAATAACTGTTGCTTTCCTCGATGCAATTAAGAACCTTGGTTATACAATGGCATACCGCGGTGGGTTGTCGTTTAACCTTGCCGATGTAATTATACCAGAGGATAAGGAAAATATTGTTGGTGACGGATACGAAGAAGTTGATGAGGTAATCAACAACTACAACATGGGTTTTATTACCAATAACGAACGTTATAACCAGGTTATTGATATTTGGACACATGCAAACTCAAAACTGACTCAGTCGGTAATGAAAACGTTGAGTACCGATAAACAAGGATTCAACTCAATTTATATGATGCTTGACTCCGGAGCTCGTGGTTCTAAAGAACAGATTCGCCAGTTGTGCGGAATGAGGGGATTGATGGCAAAACCACAAAAATCTGGCTCTACAGGTTCTCAGATTATTGAAAACCCGATTCTTGCAAACTTTAAAGAAGGACTTTCGGTACTTGAGTACTTTATTTCAACCCACGGTGCACGTAAAGGTTTGGCAGATACCGCTCTGAAAACAGCAGATGCCGGTTATCTTACACGTCGTTTGGTTGATGTTGCACAGGATGTAATTATTTCTGAAGATGACTGTGGTACTTTGCGTGGACTGGTTGCCACTGATGTTAAAAATAACGAAGAAGTTGTTGCATCGCTGAAAGAAAGAATTATAGGACGTACATCGGTTCACGATATTTATCATCCGTTAAACGGAGAACTGATTAATAAATCGGGTGAAGAAATTACTGAAGAGATTGCATCAATAATTGAGGATTCCCCAATTGAAAGTGTTGAAATCCGTTCGGTACTTACCTGCGAATCGAAAGTAGGTGTATGCGCCAAATGTTACGGCCGTAACCTGGCAACCGGCAAAAAAGTTCAGAAAGGAGAAGCAACAGGTGTAATTGCTGCCCAATCGATAGGTGAACCTGGTACACAGCTTACACTGCGTACATTCCACGTGGGTGGTATTGCAGGTAATATTTCTTCGCAATCAACTGTTGAGTCGAGATATGATGGTTACACTGAAATTGAAGAATTGCGTTCAGTAAAATATAAAAACGACGAAGGAGAAGAGGTTGAAGTTGTTGTAAGTCGTTTGGCAGAATTAAAAATTATTGATAAGAATACGAACATTCCGCTTTCTACTCACCCAATACCTTACGGTTCTAAACTGTTTGTAAAGAACGGTGAGGAAATTAGAAAAGGAAAGCTGATTTGTGAATGGGATCCATTTAATGGTGTTATTATCACTGAATTCGATGGTAAAATTGAATTCGAGAATCTTATTGACGGTATTACTTTCCGTGAAGAATCGGATGAACAGACTGGTTACAGCGAAAAAGTAATTATAGAAACCAGGGATAAAACAAAGAACCCGACGTTGAAGGTTATGGATAAAAATGGCGACATGATTCGTTCGTACAACCTTCCGGTTGGAGGTCATATTGCTGTTGATGAAGGTAAGAAAGTGAAAGCGGGAACTGTATTGGTTAAAATACCGCGCGCTGCTGGTAAAGCAGGCGACATTACCGGTGGTCTTCCACGTGTTACCGAGTTATTCGAGGCACGTAACCCATCTAACCCGGCTGTTGTATCCGAGATTGATGGTGAAGTATCGTTGGGTAAAATTAAACGTGGTAACCGCGAAATTATCGTAACAACCAAAACAGACGAAGTTAAAAAATACCTGGTTCCGCTTTCAAGACAGATTCTTGTTCAGGAAAATGATTATATCAGGGCAGGTACACCACTTTCCGACGGTGCTACAACTCCTTCCGATATTCTTGCAATTAAAGGTCCTACAGCTGTTCAGGAATATATTCTGAATGAGGTACAGGATGTGTATCGTATGCAGGGTGTGAAAATTAACGATAAACACTTTGAGATTATCATCCGCCAGATGATGCGTAAAGTGGAAATTGTTGACCCGGGAGATACTCGTTTCCTTGAAAAACAAGTGGTTGATAAGAACGAATTCTTTTCAGAAAACGACTGGATTTACAACAAAAAAGTGGTTATAGAACCGGGAGATGCAGAGGCGTTTAAAGCAGGTCAGATTATTTCGGCAAGGAGGTTAAGGGATGAAAATTCTCAGTTAAGAAGAAAGGATAAAAAACTTGTAGAGTCGAGAGATGCAATTCCCGCAACTTCAAGCCAGATTCTTCAGGGAATTACCAAAGCTGCACTGCAAACCCGTAGCTGGTTATCAGCAGCCTCGTTCCAGGAAACGACCAAAGTTCTTAACGAAGCCGCAATCAACGGTAAAACTGATTACCTCGACGGTTTGAAAGAAAATGTAATTTGTGGTCACCTGATTCCTGCCGGTACCGGTTTGAAAGAGTATAAAAACCTTGTGGTTGGCTCTAAATCAGAGTACGACAGGCTGGTTGAATCAAAACATTCTGATAACGATTAAGGACAGAGTTATGGATGATAATAAACAAAAAGGACAACAGATTAATATTGAGTTGAACGAGGAAGTTGCTCAGGGCACTTATTCGAACCTTGCAGTAATTACACATTCAAGCTCTGAATTTGTTGTTGATTTTGTGAGAATTATGCCCGGGATACCAAAGGCGAATGTCAAATCGAGGATAATTCTGACACCGGAACATGCAAAACGATTATTAATGGCCTTGCAGGATAATATTAAAAAATACGAAAGTATGCATGGCCCGATTAAAAACGTAAAACCTGGTTCAGATCCGATGATGCCGCCAATGAATTTTGGCGGTCCAACAGCTCAGGCTTAAAGGCCTTTCCTTAATCCCCTCCAAAGGTGGGGAGACTGGAGAATTGAATTTTAATATATTAGATAGTAAGAGGAACCAAATTATTGGTTCCTCTTTTTTTATACCTCTTTTTAGGTGAGAGTTAGAAGGACTGTTTTTTTGCTTGCCCCCTTTGGGAGAACGGGAAGGGGGCTTATAAAAAGCCGGTTCGTCAATTGACGGAACCGGCTTCCGAATTTAATTTGGTTAGATTTGGTTTGAAAATCCAAGTGTCGAATATACTAAAAATTATATGCTCACAGTCCTGTCATTATTAATAAAACCTGAGTTCGGGATAAGCTATTGCCACAGCTTTACAAAATAATTGCCAATTATCAATAAATTAAAATTGTTATAAATAAGTGCCTGAAGTTAATATACGGAATTTTAGAACTATTCGGCAAATTGTTTTAATCTCTGTGTTTTTAGGCATTTGAGCGTGTTTCTTTATATTTTCTGACTTCCAGATTTCTTTCTTAAGTTCTCGGATTACAGTTTTAACTTCAATTGCCTTTATCTGCCTTGATTTCTTAGGGTTGAATATTTATATTTGCCTCTCTTTTTACTATAACTAAAAGAAAATAGGGGATTTCTCCTAAATTTGAGGAGAAATGAAGTATGTATAATTAAACCAAAAAATATATGAAAGCTTATAAAATAATTGTTTTGGCTAAACAGGTTCCCGACACGAGGAATGTTGGCAAAGATGCAATGAAAGCTGACGGGACGATTAACCGGGCAGTACTCCCGGCTATTTTCAATCCGGAAGATTTAAATGCACTGGAGCAGGCACTACGAATTAAAGATGAATTTCCGGAATCAACAGTTAAAATCTTAACCATGGGCCCGGGACGCGCAGCAGATATTATTCGCGAAGGATTGTTTCGTGGGGCAGATGGTGGAATATTGCTTACCGACAGGGCATTTGCCGGTTCCGATACGCTGGCAACATCGTATGCTCTTGGTCAGGCACTGAAAAAAATGGGTGATATTGATATTATCATTGCCGGACGTCAGGCTATAGACGGCGATACCGCTCAGGTAGGGCCCCAGGTGGCCGAAAAACTTGGTATGTTGCAGGTTACTTATATTGAGGAAGTAAAAGAACTGAAAGACAAAACCATAACACTGAAACGCCGCCTCGAAAATGGTGTTGAAACTGTGAAATGCCAGTTGCCACTGGTAATAACAGTGAACGGTTCGGCACCTGATTGCAGGGCACGAAATGCCAAAATGTTAATGAAAAATAAACATGCCAAAACGGTTACAGAGCTTCAAAAACTGAACGAAGATTATACACACTTGTATAACGATCGTCCCGACTTGAATATTCCGGAATGGACAGTTAATGAAATAGAGACCGATGCTACACAACTGGGATTAACCGGTTCGCCTACAAAAGTGAAAACTATTGAGAATGTTGTTCTTCAGGCAAAAGATTCGAAAGTTATTTCTTCATCCAATTCTGATATTGAAGAGATGATGGTCGAGTTAATTAAGAATCACACCATTGGCTAATAATGTAACCTTGAAAAAATTGAAAAAATGAATAACGTATTTGTTTATTGCGAAATAGAAGATGGCCAGGTAGCAGAGGTTAGCCAGGAATTGCTGACAAAAGGAAAAACACTGGCAAACGAACTAAAATGTAAGCTTGAAGCTGTTGCAGTAGGACACAACCTGAAAGGTGTTGAAAAACAAATTATCCCTTACGGTGTTGATACACTTTATATTGCCGACGACGAAAGACTCTCACCATATCAAACACTGCCACACACTTCGGTGGTTGTAAATTTGTTTAAAGAAGAAAAACCACAGATAGCCCTGATGGGGGCATCGTCAATTGGGCGCGACCTTGGCCCACGGGTTTCTTCGGCTCTGCACAGCGGACTGACAGCTGATTGCACCTCTCTTGTAATTGGCGACCACTTCGACAAAAAACAGGATAAAAACTACGAAAACCTGTTGTACCAGATTCGCCCGGCTTTTGGAGGTAATATTATTGCAACCATTATTAATCCCGACTGCCGTCCGCAAATGGCAACCGTTCGCGAAGGGGTAATGAAAAAAGAGATTCTCGATCCGAAATACAAAGGAAAAACAGTAAAGCTCGATGTTTCGAAATATGTATGCGACAGTGATTTTATTGTTGAAATCATCGAGCGGCACATGGAGAAAAGCAAGGTGAATATTAAAGGAGCCCCGATTGTTGTAGCCGGCGGTTACGGTATGGGTTCGAAAGAGAACTTTAAGTTATTGTACGACCTGGCCGATGTTTTAGGCGGAGAAGTTGGTGCATCGCGCGCTGCAGTTGATGCCGGATTGGCTGAACACGAAAGACAAATTGGACAGACAGGTATTACTGTTCGTCCGAAACTGTATATTGCCTGCGGTATTTCCGGACAGATTCAACACCGCGCTGGTATGGAAGAATCTGCCCAGATTATTGCAATTAATACCGACCCGGAGGCTCCGATTAATGCCATAGCCGATTATGTGATTACCGGAGATGTTGCTGTAATCATTCCGAAAATGATTAAGTATTACAAAAAGAACACAAAATAGTTTAGAAAATAAATACCCGATAAAATGGCAAATTATTATAACGATAATAGCGAACTGAAATTTCATTTGAACCACCCGTTAATGGAAAAAATTGTTCGCCTGAAAGAGCGGGATTTCTCTTTTAAAAACGAATTCGATTTTGCGCCACTGGATTACGAAGATGCAATAGACAGCTACGATCGTGTTTTGGAAGTAGTAGGCGATATTTGTGGAGATCTTATTGCCGAAAATGCCGAAAGCATCGATGCAGAAGGGCCTGATGTGGTTGACGGACATGTGATTTATGCCCGTGGTACAGAAGAAAATATTAAAGCGCTGAACCAGGCAGGATTAATGGGAATGTCGTTGCCATACAAATACGATGGACTGAATTTCCCGATTGTGCCTTATATTATGGCAGCCGACATTGTTTCGCGAGCCGATGCAGGGTTTGTAAACATCTGGGGTTTGCAGGACTGTGCAGAAACCATTAATGAGTTTGCATCAGAAGAGCAAAAACAGGAATATTTGCCGCGTGTTTGTGCCGGCGATACCATGGCAATGGATCTCACCGAGCCTGATGCCGGTTCCGACCTGCAGGCTGTGCAACTGAAAGCAACCTGGGACGAAAAGAAAAAAACCTGGCTGCTGAATGGTGTAAAAAGGTTTATCACCAATGGCGATGGCGAAATTTCACTGGTTCTGGCACGTTCTGAACCCGGTACAAAAGACGGCCGCGGACTGTCGATGTACATTTACGATAAAAAAATGGGCGGCATGACAGTTCGCCGTATTGAGCATAAAATGGGAATTATTGGCTCGCCAACCTGCGAACTGGTATTTAAAGATGCCCCGGCCGAACTGGTTGGTTCGCGCAGAATGGGATTGATTAAATACGTTATGGCTTTAATGAATGGTGCACGTCTTGGTATTGCTGCCCAGTCGGTTGGTATCAGCGAGGCTGCTTACCGCGAGGCCCTGGTTTATGCAAAAGAGAGAATACAGTTTGGTAAAGCCATTGTAAGGTTCCCGGCAGTTTACGAAATGCTTTCGATGATGAAAGCCAAACTCGATGCTTCGCGTACTTTACTTTACGAGACAGCCCGTTTTGTTGATATGTACAAAACTTACATGCACATTGCAGAAGAGCGTAAACTTGAAAAAGAGGAACGCAACGAAATGAAAAAATACCAGCGTTTGGCCGATATTTACACTCCGCTGGTAAAAGGTATGGCCAGTGAGTTTAGTAACCAGTTGGCTTACGATGCTGTTCAGATTCATGGTGGTTCAGGATTTATGAAAGATTACCCGGTAGAGCGTATTTACCGCGATGCACGTATTACTTCAATTTACGAAGGAACTACACAGTTACAGGTTGTGGCAGCAATCAGGGGTGTGACAACAGGGGGATACCTGAACCAGATCAGGGAGTACGAAGCCGAACGTGTTTCGCCGAAACTGGAATACATGAAACGCTCGCTGATAATTTTAACCGAAGATTACGAGCAGGCAGTTAAGAAAGTAACAGCACCCGACGATAACGAATTTATCGATTTCCATGCCCGCCGCCTCGTAGAGATGGCCGGACATATAATTATGAGTTACCTGCTCTTGCTCGATACCAACCGCGACGATTCGTTCCTGAAATCGGCACAGAACTATTTAACCTACGCCAAAGGACAGGTTAAAGCACATGCCGAATACATCAGGGCTTCTGATCCGGGCGATTTAACCGCTTATAAGTTTGAGTTATAGAAAATAAATTATTACTCATAGGCAAGAAGCCATCCTTAACAGGGTGGCTTTTTTTGTGACGTTTAATAATCTGATGATATTACTTTGTTGATATTCAGGATAATAAGTCGTAACTTATTTGGAATTATTAATTTAAACACAAAATCATGAGTTATTTAAGATTAACGTGGGCAGGCGTTCCTATTGAACTATCAGACGCCGTTACTTCCGATGCCTGGACAGGTGCCGGACAGATGAAGATTCCTAAAGGGTACTTGATGGCTAAGAATGATGACAAGTTTTTATATCTGGCTATCGACCTGGTAGAAGACACAACAAACGATCCTGGTACAGGCGATTATTTTTGGTTGACCTTTGACCGAAACCGCAATCGTGTTATTAATCCAGGAGTAGATGTAAATTATGGCCTTTATCCAAATAAACCTAATAAAATGGGGCGGCAATATTATTTGGGCCCAGGAAGATGGACAGGCCTGATTAATGAAACTACAGATTCTGAATGCAGGATAGCATTTGAACCTTCGCCCAATAGCAATACTGCACATCGTATCTGGAAAATAAGAATAGAACTTTCAGATTTAAATGTATCATTAATGCCAGGCTTGTTTAGATTGCCATATACACGGTTTGGGATAAAAGTTCATTCTGGTGCAGGTGGTTTTGATGAAAATTCACCTACCAATTTTTATCGTACTTTTCTCAGGCTACATACAATGTTATTTGCCCGCAAAAAGGTTATTCCATCAGCACTCCAGGGAACCTATATTGGCTCAGTAGGATTAATACCTACCAGTAATTCCGTTATTGGAGCCGACGGAAAAGCTACCACTGCACCATCTTATCATCCCAGGGTAATTAATGCGGCCTTTGGTAATCGTCTTAACTTTTTAGGGAACAGGGTAAATATTGCAGCTGCTATGGTTTCAGGTGCCCGCAGACATAAAATACTGTACCGGAAGGTAGGAACATCAGCCTGGCAACCATTATTAAGTTCATGGAGCAATTACAGGTGGACTGGTACTACTTATGCGCTTGAAATGACCACATTTGATTCGCATGATACATATCCGCTACCAAATCCCGCGGTTGACTACTCGATTGATGATCTACTAATTCAATTTAATAGCCGTAATCTGGAAAATGGCCTACATGAATTCACTATAAAGTTGTATAGAAACGATGGTGTCACTCAAGTGAATGTGCCAGCGCAGATTCTACGGCTTTACATAGACAATAGTGTTCCTCAAGTTGCAATAAACAGCATTAAACATAAAGGAGTTAAAGTGGGGACATGTGCTATCGTAAATCTTGACAGCCCTACAGATGGAGTTGTAATTGACTATGGCGCAAGTGATCCGGAAGGCAACTTAAGATTATACAGATTAAGTGCCGAATGGGGTGATGGGAATTCTAAATTAATAGATTACAAAAACTACGAAGCTTCTATGGGAAATGTTTGGATGGGTAATACTGGTATTATTGCTCCAGGTGGAGGTGTTTTTACTCCTGTTAAAACTTGTGCACATGCATTCTGTGTGCGGGCCTGGGCACGTACTACAAACGGGTACTCTTATGTTGGATACAATGTTTACCGACAATTTGTTACTTTAATAAAATAATATATCTAAAATTTTGAGTTTAAGAGTCTGTTAAAGCTTTTGACAGACTCTTTTTTTGTGATTAGTCCAATATGAAATGGTATTATACTCCGAATTTGTAACTTTTCATATTAATACATGGTATGCAGAGATATGTGAGGCTTTCTGACGGCAATTGATAATTAAACAGTCCCTACAAAATATTAGCCTGATGAACAGTTCAGAAAATCTAAAATTCGACCTGATAAATCCAACCTCACCACTCTGGAGGGTAAAAGCAAATCAGCGTCCCAGAAATTCAAGTGTATT
>JBDLJS010000038.1:0-35393 GCA_039714235.1 Bacteroidota bacterium
AAGTATCCGATTACCCTTCTACATTAATCTCAAAATTCATTTGTTCGTTTAATTTATCGTTATCGGCTTGGTTATTCAGTTTAATAGAATAAATCATAGCCTCTACCTGGCGCAATAAATTTCGTTTGTTTTTACTCGGGGCATACACAAATCCAAAAGCGGTAATTACCCGTTGTTTCGATGCATCGAGCTCTGAAAGTGCAACATATGGCCCTCCCATAAAATCGTTCTCAACACGCCATAGTCCGCGCATTTCTGCTGCATAATTCCCATTATGTCCCATATAATTAAAAACCGGATCGATCCTCTTTTCTGTTGACATATAACTGCCTTTTATCGAACCAGGCACATATTTTTTCAACAAACTATCGCGTATGGGTAACTGATAATTAACGGTAAATGCACTGTCTGAAACGTACGGATAAGTATAAACTACTATCCCCTGAAAAATCTCGGGGGTATCATACTGAACCCACAAAAAATCTTTTTTCTGCTCCATAATTCTAAAACCGGGTGGTACCCTCATGGTAATTTCAAAATCTTTGTCGAGCACATTATAAACTCCCTTTTCGTAGATTTTTTTATAGTTCATGGTTATCCTTTCCTTCTCTGCAGCAAGGAAATAGGCTAAAATTTTATCCTTATTCTCATTAAAGATTTTCTCAAACTGTTCGGCGTTTTTGGCTTGTATCTGTACAGTTGCCTGCGGATATGCCCACACATCGTCGGTAAATGCAACACCCTCCTTTTTTACCTGGGGCGATATGGTGGTTTTCACTATATTTCTTGTGCTTTTAAAAATGTCTTTGAATGCAGCATGCGGCACGTCAATTACATCGAAAAGCGGTTCGTCCTGAGGAAGGGCAACATGAGACTGGGCAAGTGTTTCTCGAATTAGTTTACCAGGGACACCGTCCCACGACTCTTTTGAAATTACTACGACCAGCTCGCCGGCTTTACCGGTAATATTTTTATGCAGGTGAGTACTGTCGCTGCCACACGAAAACAAAAACAAGGCTGTAAGGAAGGAAACAAACAGGTGGTTAATTCTACGGTTCATATTATTAGTTTTTAAGGAATTCTGGTGAAATATAACAAAAACCTTACCACTTTAAAACAAAAAATCCCGAACTGTTTTCAGAACGGGATTCATAATATCTTATTCGATATTAATTAACTTTCAATTTTTTCAGCGTCCGAGCTCTTCTTGTCGTCTTCCTCCATCTCGTTTTTGGCTTTTTTAAACTCCTTCATCCCTTTTCCCAGGCCTTTCATTAATTCCGGAATTTTACGTCCGCCAAACAGAAGTAAAACTAATATGGCAATTATAATTATTTCCTGAGGCCCTATAAATCCTGCTATTACAAATAAATTCATGACAATAAGTTAAATTGGTTCCACACAAAAATAGAATTTTTTTACTAAAAAGTTCCGTTAATCATTTTTATTATATCGTTGGCATTGGCATAAAGCACCAAAGCCAAAAGTAAAATCATACCTGCAATCTGGGCATACTCCAGAAATTTCTCGTTGGGTTTTCTTCCGGTAATCATTTCGCCAAACAAAAACATTACATGTCCGCCGTCGAGTGCCGGAATGGGCAACAGGTTCATGATAGCCAAAATTATTGAAATAAAGGCAGTCATATTCCAGAAAGAATACCAATCCCATGTTCCGGGGAAAATATTACCGATAGTTGCAAAGCCACCCAACGATTCGTATGCTTTTGTCTCTTTTTTAAAGAACAGCTTAAACTGTTTCAGGTAGTCACCGGTTGTTTGCACGCCCCTGTTTATTCCTGCCGGAATTGATTCGAAGAATCCGTATTTTATGGTTTTGTATTCGAAAATATCCGGATTGTATGCAGCCTGAAATCCTATCTTGCCATCATCACCAACAGTTATCTGCTTAACAAGTGTTTCTCCATCCCTTTCAATTTTCAGGTCAATGGGTTGATTCTTCCTGCTCGCAATGTACTCCCTGGACTGGTCGTAAAAATCGAAAACCTTTCCGTCAACATCAATAATTTTATCACCTTTTTTAACGCCTGCAACCTGGGCAGGTGCTCCTTTTACCAATCTTCCGATACTAATATCGAACGGAATACGCATATCCATTACAAATTTACTTTTCAGAAGAAGGGCCAAATCAGATGCCGAAATTTCAACATCCATTTTTTGCCCGTTTCGTTCAACCTGAACATTTTTTACATCATCAAGCACTATTGTCGGAACAATCTTCCTGAAATTTTCAATATACTGATTATCAACCGTTAATATTTTATCACCGTTTTCAAAACCAATCTCTTTTCCAACCTCGGTTACTTCTATACCATATTTTACATTTTCGGTGGGAAGGTACGATTCGCCCCAGGCATATAATACACCCACATAAATTACTATGGCAAAAATAAAGTTCATCAGCACTCCTCCGAGCATAATCAGCAAACGCTGCCATGCCGGTTTTGCCCTAAATTCATATGGTTTTGCCGGAAGTTTCATGGCTTCTTTATCCATCGACTCGTCTATCATTCCCGAGATTTTCACATAGCCACCCAACGGCAACCAGCCAATTCCATATTCGGTTTCGCCTTTTTTTACTTTAAAAAGCGAAAACCACGGATTAAAAAAGAGATAAAACTTTTCTACGCGTGTTTTAAACAACCGGGCAAACATAAAGTGCCCTGCTTCGTGCAAAACTACCAGTATTGAAAGACTCAAAAGCAGTTGTGCCGTTTTTACTAAAATCGTTTCCATCCAAATATCCTCTCCTAAATTCTGTCTCCTGTTAACAATTCTGTTATTTTTCTTGCTTCGTTGTTGGTTCCAATTAAATCTTCCAGTGTCGGGTTTTTAATAAAACTTACATCATACATGGCTTTTTCAATTATTTCCGACATCTGCAAAAATCCGATTTTCCGGTTAAGAAATGCATCAACAACCACCTCGTTTGCGGCATTCAGGATACATGGCATATTACCGCCTTTATCCAATGCTTCAAAAGAGAGTGCAAGGTTACGAAAAATTTTTGTATTTGGCGGCTCAAAATCGAACGACGGGTAATCTAAAAAGTTGAAACGTGGAAAGTTATTCTTTATGCGGTTTGGAAAACCCATGGCATATTGTATAGGCAGTTTCATATCGGGCAGCCCCATTTGCGCTTTCATCGAACCATCTTCAAACTGAACAATGGAGTGAATAATGGATTGCGGATGCACAATTACATCTATTTTCGACGAAGGCAATCCAAACAGCCAGTGTGCTTCAATTACTTCGAATCCTTTATTAATCAGTGTAGCCGAATCGATGGTTATTTTTGCCCCCATGTCCCAGTTGGGGTGTGCCAGGGCATCTTCAACCGTGACATGTTGTAACTCCTCCATTGTTTTACCACGAAACGGGCCACCTGAACAAGTGATATAGATTTTCTCAACCGGATTCATAAACTCACCCACAAGGCACTGAAATATTGCTGAATGTTCCGAATCGACAGGCAAAATGTCGACCTGTTTTTCGCGGGCAGTTTTTGTAATTATCTCGCCTGCAACCACCAGTGTTTCTTTATTTGCCAGGGCAATGTTTTTTCCGGCTTTTACCGCATTGTAAGTTGGCACCAGGCCCGAATACCCCACCATTGCTGTTAACACCAAATCAACAGTATCCATTTCAACCACCTGGTTTAAAGCTTCAGCACCTGCATAAACTTTTATGGGCTCGTTTTCGAGGGCTTCCGATACAAACCTGTATTTCTCTTTATTGGCAATCACAACAACATTGGGTTGAAACTTTTTTGCCTGTTCAACCAACAAATCAACGTTATTGTTGGCCGTTAACACCTCTACCTCAAAAGCTTCAGGATGTTGTTCAATTACCTCAAGCGACTGTGTTCCTATTGAGCCTGTTGAGCCAAGAATGGCTATTCGTTTCTTCATCTGTTAAAAATCGATATAGTGTTCAGGATTAAGTGCTGTGCCATTGTGCCAGAGCTCGAAATGCAAATGCGGCCCGGTTGAATATTTGCCTGTGTTGCCGATAATGGCAATTGCTTCGCCGGCATTTACCTTGTCGCCTGTGGTTTTTAATAACTCTGCATTGTGTTTATAAACCGATATCAGGTCAACCTCGTGTTGTAGGTAAATTACATAACCGGTTTCCAGTGTCCATCCCGAGAAAATTACCGTTCCGCCAAGAATAGCCGAAATCCTGGTATTGGGTTCGCTAACCAAATCGATTCCAAAATGATCGGAAGTGGCATTAAAATGTTCGGTAACAACACCTTTAACCGGCACAAAAAAATGAATCTGGCTTAAACCGGTTTTATTATCGTTATTCCCCTGTAACGAAAAGCTTAACTGTTCTGCCAATAATTTATCCTGAAAAACCGAATCGTGATTATACTCCTGAAACTCCACTTCTTCTGTTGAAACTTCTGAATTTGCCGATGCGTTATCTTCGGGCAACTCGCCAGCCATAATGGCACGTATTCCACTAAAAAACTGGTCTCTTTTTGCCAGTTCCTGTTCCAGAGAATCGACTTTTAATGCCGTATGTACCAGCATCTGGCGGTATTCGGCTTTGGGATAGCCCGGAATATACTCGCGTAAACCGGTGGTTGCAATTAATAAAATAACCAATACCACAATTATAGCCGAAAGTAAACTGGTAACGGTAAATACTTTCAACCGCGAAAGTTTCATGCTCCATACCGATTGAAAAGTTGTGTCGTTGTAAACAATCAACCGGTATTGATTTCTTAATTTATTATAGAATTTCTTTTTTTCTTTCACCCAAACTTATTTAGCGCTACAAATTTATAAAGAATTGGTTAATCCTCAGGAAGTTTAGTTTTTTTTAACCAATCGGTTACATTTTGTAAAACTGAATTGCTCGCAGGAATAAATACTTTGGCTGTAATTCTTCAACACATTTAAATACAAATGTGAAAACTAAACGGCTAAACTTAAACAAAATCAATTGTCGTTGTTATAAAACTATTTTTGGCCTGAATTGTTTTTAGGATTTAATTCCGTAATAATCAGACAGTGTTTAATAGGAAATAAGATAAATATCACATTGATAACATGATGTAAAAATTATATTTGCAGATTCGAAATAAAAACAAACAATTTAAATAAAATGAAGAGATTAAATTTAATACTGCTTATTACCCTATTTATTTATGGTAGTGCAGTGGCAGAAGAGGGGATGTGGCTGCCGTCACTAATTCACAAACTGAATATTAATACCATGCAGTCGATGGGACTGGAATTGAGTGCTGATGATATTTACAACATCAATAATTCGAGTCTGAAAGATGCAGTGGTAGCATTAGACCGTGGTTCGTGTACAGCAGAAGTAATTTCGAAAGACGGATTGTTGTTAACAAACCATCATTGCGGTTTTGGCGAAATACAGAGCCACTCGAGTATTGAACACGATTATCTGAAAGACGGATTCTGGGCCATGTCGCGCGAAGAAGAGCTGCCAAACCCGGGAAAAACCGTAACATTTCTCGTTAGTGTTGAAGATGTTACCGACAAAGTGCTTGCCGATGTAACTGATGATATGAGTGAACCAGAAAGAGCCGGGAAGATACGTACGGCATCGGACAAATTAAGAAAAGAAGCCAAAGGAGACAGTCATTACGAGGTTTATGTACGCAATTTTTTCAACGACAACAAATATTATCTTTTCGTAACCGAAACATTTATGGATGTTCGCCTGGTGGGAGCTCCGCCACAGGCATTGGGTAAGTTTGGCGGCGACACCGACAACTGGATGTGGCCACGTCATACCAACGATTTTTCAATGTTTCGTGTTTACGCCGGACCAGACGGTAAACCCGCACCTTACGCCGAGGAAAATGAACCTTACCAGCCAAAACATTTTCTTCCCATCTCTTTAAAAGGAGTTGAGGAAGGTGATTTTGCCATGGTAATGGGTTACCCAGGCCGTACCAACCGCTATAAAACATCGTACGGTGTAAAATATACAATGGAAGCCACCAACACCATTCGTGAAGAGGTGCGCGAAGCCAAACTCGACATTATTGGCAAGTACATGTCAACCAGCCAGAAAGCACGAATTCAGTATGCTTCGAAATATGCCCGCAGCGCGAACTATTACAAATACAGCATCGGGCAAAACAAAGGTTTGACTAACCTAAATGTTATTGATAAGAAAAAAGCTACTGAAGACCAGTTTACAAGCTGGGTAAATACTAGTGCCGACAGAAAAGAAAAGTACGGAAAAGCACTGGATTATATTGCCGAAGCGTATACTGATGTTGAAATGGATAAAGCCATGGAGTACATGGCAGAGGCAATGTTGCGCGGACCGGAAATTTTTATGTTTGCATACGGAGCAAAACCTTTGGTAGATTTACTAGAAAAACCGGAAGAGAACAAAGATAAGATTGAAAAAATTACCGAAAGGTTAAAGACCAGAAGCAAAGATTATTTTAAAGATTACGATGCGTTTACAGACGAAAAAGTTACGGGGGCATTAATGAAAATCTATTCAGATAAAAACGCCGTAAAACTTCATCCTGACTTTTTTGCTGAAATTCAGAAAAAATACAAAGGTGATTTTGATAAATATGCGGCTAAAATGTTTCAAAAAACAGTTTTCAATAACGAAGAAGAGTTAGCTGATTTTCTTCAGAATCCTACTTTGAAAGCACTAAAAAAGGACATGGCTTTCCAGGCTTCTTTAGATGTTTTCAGTAAATACCGCGAAATTTCGATTGCATTAAAAGAAGGAAACGAAAAGCTTGCAAAAGGAAGAAGACTATTTGTGGCAGGATTAATGGAGATGGGAAATGATAAAGTCTTTTATCCCGATGCCAACTCAACCATGCGATTAACATACGGAAAAGTTATGGATTATGACCCCCGTGATGGTGTTACCTATAAATATTACACAACTACAGATGGTTATATCGAAAAAGAGATTCCTGGCGATTTTGAATTTGATGTACCGGCAAGAATGAAGGAACTTTTAACGGATAAAGACTTCGGACAATATGCAGATGCTGACGGTTCGTTGCATGCCTGTTTTATTACCAATAACGACATTACCGGAGGAAACTCGGGCAGCCCTGTAATTAATGGTCAAGGCGAATTAATTGGAATCGCTTTCGACGGTAACTGGGAAGCTATGAGCGGCGACCTGGCTTTTGAACCAAAACTTCAGCGTTGTATTAATGTCGATATCCGTTTTGTACTTTGGGTAATCGATAAATATGCAGGCGCAACCCACCTCATCGACGAGATGCAGATAGTTGAGTAATACCGATTACTTCTATTCAGATTTTACACAGGTAAAAATCAGATAAAAACAAAAGGCTGACTCAAAATTAATTGAGCCAGCCTTTTTTTTGAACTGTACTAATCGTTTAAAAAAGTAGTTTATTTTATATTAAGTCTAGATATATCAAGAATAAAGCCTTCCATTCCATTTATTCTGCTCACTTTATAAGTTGGACTTGCCGACAGAATCTGGTCCCCAACAGAGCCGTCTTTACACACACGATTAGTTTTAAAACTTGAGATTGTATCTCCACTCATTACTTTCTCAAAAAGTCCGCTGAAAGCCTCAATTGTTTCAGTCGTTCTGAATTGAGAGAAATGCTTCCCAATAACCTCATTTTTGTTATCCCATTTATAAAGTTTTAACCATGCATCGTTAACATCAACCACATATCCTTTTTCATTTACTTTATAATAAGCTGCATTGCTGTTTCTGATCACGTATGGCAGATAATCTGATTGCTGCTCAATATTGTTTATATCAAGTATAAATCCTTCAATTTCTGTAACAATGCCATTATCATCAAATATCGGCGACATTGACAAAACATGCTGCCCGGTAGTACCGTCGAAACATTTCCGGTTTGTTACAACACCACTAAAACTTTCACCCTTAAAAGCTTTTGCAACATACGATTCCAATATATTAAAATCTTCTTTTTTTCGTGAAACTGAATAATGCTGACCAATAACATGGGTTCTGTTGTTACATTTATACATATCGAGCCACGCCTGGTTAACATCAATAACATTTCCTTCCTGATTGATTCGATAGTACCCTGCCACGCTTTTCTCTACAGCCTCAACCATGTGCTCTTTGCGTTCTTCTACCTCATCAACATCAACCACTTCCCAGCCGGTTAGCATGGCCCTGATACTTTCTGTCGGGTTATGCCCTGTTGTAGTAAGATAAACATGGGCTATAACAAAAGCAATCAGCAAGAAAGCTCCCAGAGTATGTATCAGTGCAACATATTCCAGGCTTTGGGTATGCCAGATGCTACCGGGATAGATATAATATAAAAATGCAAAACCGGTTAATACCTGAACCGGGATTATAAGTATTTTTAATCCCAGGTAGATTAACCGTTGTAAAGGATTGAATTTATTATAAACTGTTTTGTTGGTAGGGTGCGGAGCTCCTTTAAAAATACCAAAAATATAATAATTGACCTGAGCCCCAATGAGTTTAGTTGTTGGAATATACTGTTTCCATTCTCCGGTAACAAAATGCCAGAAAATGGCAAAAACGATTAATACCAAAAATGCCCAACCTGCAGCATTATGCCACTCCACTGCATTTTTAAAACCAAACATGCGGATTGCAAAGTGAATTTCGAATCCTGTTAAGGCCAGGAAAAAAATAAGTAGTACCTGGCTCCAGTGCCAGAATCGTTCGAAACTCCTGTATATGTATGTACTTTTTTTCATTGTTAAAAACGCTGTTAACCTTTAGCTTTCTTTCTTTTCTTCCCGTTAAAAATCCTGATAGCGGCGTGAACGGTTACTCCTCCCAATGCTCCAATAATCATCAAAATTCCGATAATGTCTAATGTTGAGCTGGAATCTCTTCCTACCATATAAAAATCGTCCAAATCTTTTAACCTGCCTTGTGGCGAATGACATTCTGTACAGGTCAAAGCTTCCGAACTTTTAGAAACCATGTGGTTTATTGGCCACGACATTTCAGTACTTACAAAAGTATATTCGCCGCTGTAAGGAAGATTAGCACTTTCCATTCCGGTACGAGAAGCTTTGTCCCAGTCGAAATTCTTCCAGTACGATGTACTGTCTTTCCCGAAAAGATGAGGATTGATTAAAATCTTATTTGCCGGATCGTAAATCTGACGGGCACGGTGAACTTTTACCGGAATTATTATAGCATCCGGATCGTTATACTCTCCCAGTAAAGTATTCAGTTTTATTACTTCGGTGGTATCTACTTTCTCACCCAGCATATAATGTTTTGCTTTCCCGTTCGACCAGGCATACTCAGGCTCAACATTCGTTTCCCAGTTAAAGTTGCCTTTCTTTGTATGATAGGTAATATTGCCCGCACTGTCTTTTAAAACTATCTGGCTGCCATCGGCATTCAATTTTCCGGCAGTACTCCAGTCCCAGCTCATTTTTGTGGCATTTACCTTGGCATAAAACGGAATATGACAGGTTTGACAGGCTACTTTATTATTATGCAGGTTTAAATGTTCGTTTCTGTGAGGTGCTTCAGTATGACATTGTGTGCAGGTTACCCTGTCTTCATTTTCGGAAGATACAGAATAAAGCTGCCCGGTAATATTATGGTGCTCTGTAACATGGCAGGCTGTACACGACATATCCTTCCCGTCAACTGCCATGTGTACATCAATATCATCAGTAATGTGATTTAATTCCATGGCAATATCGCCGTGCTTAACATTATTGCCTCCGCCCCCGTTAAAGTGACAGGCTCCGCAATTCTCCTTTTTCGAAACGCCAACATTTTGCGCTATCAGGTTGTAATCAGGAGGTGAGAAAGTCGTTCCATCAAATTTTTTCTCTTCTTTTACAGGATACCCGGCAGATGACGGAAACTTTTTATACGAGCCGGTTTGATCATGACATACCAGGCAGTCTATATTTTCACTTTTTGTAAAATCAAAATTCTTGTCTTTCCAGCCATACCCGATATGGCAACTTGTACACCGCGCTTCGTTTGATGAGGTCCCAACACAAAAGTTGTTTAAAATGTTCTTTTTACCCAACTCGATGGTATCGCCATTTTCGCTGATTGTTTTTCTCGACCAGTTCCAGTGAGAAGTCATCATAATATCATGGTCGGCTCTGTTGTGGCAGCTCAGGCAGGCATTTGTAACATCTTGCGGCCGTTCAAAATTTTGTTTTAAAATCTCAAATTTCGAATGATCTACTTTTTGAATGGTATCAATCGTATAACTAATTTCTTTAAAATATTCTGCTTTCGAATATTCTTCTTCATCCGGATTATTAATTAAAATTACCGCTATTAACCAGGGAAGAAGAATTGCAATAAAAGTGAATAAAACCCTGAAAAAGTTTTTTCTTGTCTTCATGTAAATAAACCAATAAAAATTACAGTGTTTTTAAATAAAAACACCGGTTAAACAAGGGCAAAAGGTAAAGGATAAGATTATGCGCTTCTTTTTAAATGAAGACCTTTTACATGCGAAATTGTGTGGATAAAACCATCACCCTTTTTATGAAATCTATTCCGGGTAACAAAGAATAATGATATTACAATACTGGCAGCTATAATTGCGTATGTAATAAACGGGTATATATCCTGAAAGAAATGTTCTTCTGCACCTGCAACATTTGCAATAATACCAATGCTTACAGCCAAAATATAATCAACAAAAAGAACTGCAGCAAGTATAAATAATGAAATAAATAAATAACGTACCTTCATGACTATTGTATTGTTTAATCAGCAACATATTTAAATTATGTCGCCTAAATATTTACATATATATTCACTCTGCAATATTATGAACAAAAGTTAACTAAAATACAAGTCGGGAAGTTAATATTGTCACTAATTCATTGTGATATTTATCACGTGGCATTATGTCAATAATTACACAATATCATAATTTATCTGCATAATTAATTCTATTTTTACCGCCTTGATTTTAAGTTGAGTAAATCTGTATTAGAGAGTTATCGTATTTTAAATTTACAATTTATGGTACAGCAAATAAATAATTGCCGAATTTGCAAAGAAAAATCGTGTGCAAGCAAGGTTTTAAGAATGGAACAGCTTGACGAGCTTGGAAACAACTGCAGAACCATACCACTCGAAAAAGGTGAAACAATATTGCACGAAGGTAGCTTTACTTCACATGTAATTTATCTGCGAAACGGACTGATAAAAGAGACCATGAGAGGTGTTGATAAAAAGGAGCAAATATTTCGGATTATAAAAGGAAAAACTTACCTGGGCATGTCGTCGCTGTTTGGCGATACGGTAAATCATTTTTCGTATAAAGCTTTAACTGACCTTGAAGTTTGCCATATTGAAATTGGTACATTTAAAAAATTAATGCTCGAAAATGCAGAGTTCACGTACAAAATTATGTCGAGCTTGTGTAAAGAGAACCTTCATAGCTACGATAAACTTTTAAAGCAGGGACAAAAAAAGATTTTTGGCCGGTTAGCTGATGCCCTGTTATTTTTTTCTGAAGATATTTTTGAAAGTACTAAATTCACCCTACCTCTCACTCAGCAGGAAATTGCTAATTTTATAGGAACTTCGAGAGAAACTACTGCTCGCGGGCTATCCAACTTCAAACAAAACAAATTAATAACGCTAAATAACTCGGAAGTTGAAATACTGGACATAAACAGCCTGAAACAGGTGAGTAAAAACGGATAATTCAAAACCAACATTTTTTTATTTCTTTGTAATAATTACTTATTTCATTAAACCGGCACTTAATTATGGCCCGACCTAGAATTACTATTTACACTGATGGTGCAGCACGCGGAAATCCTGGCCCCGGGGGGTATGGAATTGTATTGCTTTCGGGAGAGCACCGCAAAGAACTTTCGGAAGGATATAAACTTACCACCAATAATCGCATGGAGCTGCTGGCTGTAATTGTAGCTTTGGAAACATTAAAAATTCCGGGAAGCGATGTAACTATTTACACCGATTCGAAATATGTGGCCGATGCGGTTGAGAAAGGCTGGGTGTACCAATGGGTAAAAAAACGATTTAAAGGAAAGAAGAATCCCGACCTATGGATGCGTTTCCTGGAAATTTATAAAAAACACGTTGTAAAATTTATTTGGGTAAAAGGCCATGCCAACAATCCTTTAAACGAACGATGCGACGAGCTGGCAGTGGAAGCTTCGATGGGGCCTGAATTGTTGGAGGACACAGGCTACAACCCTGAATAAATACCTGAATTAAAAATCGAGCGAAAGCTGTTCGTTAAGCAAACGAAACGACATGCGATGATATGGTGTGGTGCCAAATTCTTTTATTGCGGCACGATGTTTTTTAGTTGGATAACCTTTATTTTTATTCCAGTCGTATTGTGGAAATTCCACGTGGATTTTCTCCATAAAATCGTCGCGGTATGTTTTTGCCAGAACCGATGCTGCTGCAATTGAATAAAACCTACCGTCTCCTTTAACCATGCAGGTAAACGGTATTTCAACCTGCGGTCTGAACCGGTTGCCATCAATAAGTAAATGTTCAGGCTTCACGCCGAGTTTTGTAACAGCACGGTTCATTGCTACAAACGAAGCATTCAGAATATTTATCTCGTCAATTTCGTGATTATCGACCATTTCTACTGCCCACGAAACGGCTTCTTCTTCTATTATAGGTCGCAACTGGTATCTTTGCTTTTCTGTAAGTTTTTTCGAATCGTTCAGAAGGTCGTTTTTAAAACCAGGGGGTAAAATAACAGAAGCAGCAAAAACAGGTCCCGCCAGACATCCGCGCCCGGCCTCGTCGCACCCTGCTTCAATTGTGTTTTTTTTATAAAAAGGTAATAGCTTTGATTCCTGTACCATTTGGTTTTCACTTTCTCCTACTGCAAAGCTTTCTCCACGCTCATCCAAAGTAAACGTGCTGTTTCGTCCCAGCTAAATTTATTTTTCTGAATAAATCCTTTGTTAATCAACTTCTCTCGCAACTCGTCATCTTCCGAAATTTGAAGCATGGCCTCAGCAATCTGGTCTATTTTTATTGGATCGGCGTAAAGTACAGCATTACCTCCTACTTCCGGTATCGACGTAGTGTTTGAACAGATAACAGGAATTCCGGCACTCATAGCTTCAACTATCGGAATTCCAAAACCTTCGAAAAACGGCACAAAAGTGAGTGCCAAAGCCGCGCCAAAAATATCGTGTAATTCGTCGGTAGAAACCCTGCCTGTAAAAACCACGTCGTCCTTATTTCGCATATTTTCGTATGTATTGAAAATCTCGCCGGTCTTATGCATTTCGCCTCCCACAATAACCAGTTTCATCGTATTTCCGTTTACACTTTTAAAGGCATCAAAAGCTTTTAAAAGGCCACATACATTTTTACGGGGATGCAATGCGCCAACAAACAGAAAATACTCGGAACCTCCGGTATATTTATTTCGAACCGCAATTTTCTCCTCATCGGTAATGGGCTCAAAAATTTGGTTGATTCCGTCATAGACAACATCAATTTTGTCGTAATCAACTTTAAACGACCGGGTAATATCCTCCTTCGAATAAAACGATACGGTTGCCAGTCTTTTAGCGATTTTTGCAAATTTTGGGAAAAAATAATTATAATATTTTGCAATCAGCCAGGGCAAATCCTCCGGACGGTGCACAAAGTTAATGTCATGAATTACCGCAAGTTGCGGCACTTTAGTGCGCCGAGACAGATAACCATCGGGAGAGAGAAACAGATCTATTTTATACTTTTTAAGAATCTTAGGTATCTGAAAATCGAACCACAGGTAAAACAGAACCGGATGCCTGGCCTGCGGGCCAATCACTACCGGAATAATATTTTCAGAAAAAATAAAATCTTTATCATATGGCCTGTCGAAAATAAAGATAAACTCATGTTCAGGATGATTTCTTGTTATCCTTTTTAAGGTTTCGAGCGTAAACCAACCAATCCCTTCAAGTTTATCTTTTAATAATAATCGCGTATTTACGGCAATCCTCATAATTTTTAAAAATAGAAATTAAATTCTAATATCTTTGCTTCAAAGTTAGAAGTAAATGAAGACTTTTATTAAATATATTCTGCAAAAACTGTTGGGATTAAAAACATACCTGTATGTTTTCGCCCGGTTTGTGATTGTAAAAATCCGTTGGGATAAAAAAGAAAAAGACTTCTTTCATTTAATGAAATTAATTTCCGAGGATGGAATTATACTCGATTTGGGAGCCAACATTGGTGTTACAAGTTATCATCTGGCTAAAAACTTTCCGAATAGCACAGTTTATTCTTTTGAGCCTTTAGATCTGAATATGACCACCTTAAAACGCATTAAAGAAAAATTCGGAATAAAAAATATTAAGGAGATTCAGGTTGCTGTTGGAGATACCAATGGAACCATAGAAATGATAATGCCGGTGGTAAAAAATGTGCCGATGCACGGGTTGAGCCATGTTGTTGAGAATGAAAGTTCACAGGAAGATTCCGGATTTAAATATGAAGTTCCATTAATTTCTCTCGATAACTATGCTGAATTAAACAACACAAAAGAAAAAATTACAGCTTTAAAAATAGATGTGGAGAACTTTGAGTACTCGGTGCTTAAAGGTGCCACCAAACTCTTAAAAGAGCATAATCCAGTTATTTATTGTGAATTATGGGACAATGAAAACCGCACAAAGTGTATTTCGTTGCTGGATAATTTAGGCTACTCGGCCTTTGTGCTAAACAAAAAAGAATTGGTACCTTTCGAAGCATCTTCGAGAAATAAACACAATTTCTTTTTTGTACATAACTAACCTTTTGATGTAGATATTTTGAAACGGAAATTTATAACTAACCTTATATTAGTACTTCTCCTCAACCTGTTAATTAAACCGTTTTGGATTTTTGGAATCGACCGCACCGTTCAAAATATTGTTGGTGATGAGAGTTACGGCCTCTATTTTGCACTTTTCAATTTCTCTCTGATTCTGAATATCCTGCTCGATGTTGGAATTACCAGTTACAACAACCGAAATATTGCACAGCATAAATTTCTGCTGCCCAAACACCTTTCGAATATTGTTGGGTTAAAATTTATGCTAGCCATTGTTTATGCAGTTTTCAGTTTTGGAATTGCGGCTATAATCGGATATAATAAAATTCAGTTTCATATCCTGTTATTTCTGGTCTTTAACCAGTTTCTCATCTCGTTTACCCTCTATTTAAGATCCAATATTACTGCCTTGCATCTGTTTCGTACCGATAGTTTTATTTCTGTTCTCGACCGAAGCATAATGATACTCATCTGCAGTATGCTCCTGTTTACCAATGTTTTTAATATTACTTTTACCATTGAATGGTTTGTTTATGCCCAAACCATTGCCTACGCATTAACTGCCTTAATAACATTTGGTGTTGTATTACAAAAATCAGGGAAAATTAAAGTACGCTTCGATTTCAAATTCTTCCTGGTTTTTCTTCGCAAATCGTATCCGTATGCACTTCTTATTTTATTAATGTCGTTTTATAACCGGATTGACTCGGTTTTGCTCGAACGGCTTCTTCCCGATTCTGTTGGTAAGGAACAGGCAGGAATCTATGCACAGGCATTCAGGTTGCTCGATGCAGTTTCCATGTTCGGAGTTCTGTTTGCAGGATTATTGCTCCCAATTTTTGCCAATATGTTTAAACAGAAAGAAAATGTGGGGCAGATGGTAAAACTCTCGTATACTTTAATAATTATTCCGGCTATAATTATTGCCATTTCAAGCATTTACTACGACACAGAAATTATGGGAGTTTTGTATGACTCCAATACTGAAAATTCCTCAGAAATACTTGGAATTCTGATGATTGGATTCATGGGGATTGCCACAACCTATATTTTTGGCACACTTCTTACAGCCAACGGTAGTTTGAAACAACTGAACATTATGGCGTTCTGTGGCATGGTTATTAATATCGCTTTAAACCTGGTTCTTATTCCAAGGTTTCATGCACTTGGATCGGCCTGGGCCAGCCTGGTAACTCAAATTTTCACAGGTGGAACGCAGCTCATCCTGGCACTGATTATCTTTAAATTAAAACCTGAACCAAGATTTATTATCCAAATTCTTCTTTTTGTGGGAATTGTTGCTGTAATCGGAACGCTTTCAAAACAAATTGATTTATGGTTTTATGGCTATTTGTCCATGATTTTGGGTTCAGTTCTGTTTGCCGTACTTTTAAAATTATTCAACCTGAAGGATCTCTATAAAATTATTCGTTACGAATAGGCATGGCTAATCCAACCATTAAAGAGCTTAATAACAAAGAAAAATATGAGCTAATTGCAGAATTAAATCATCAACAGATAAAAGAGTTTGTTGTCAATCGGCTTGCCGAAGGGGGAAGACTGGTTAAAGTGTTTATGATATACCAGGTAATTATGATCGCACTTGGAATTGTTATTACAGTTCATTCAGTTTTATTAAGTATTCGTAATCACCACCATGAGCCATTGTTGAATATTATTGTGGCAGTAATGTTCAGTTTCACTGCACTTGTCATAATCCATGAATTATTGCACGGGGTTGCCATAAAACTGACTGGCGCACCTAAAATCAACTATGGAGCCTATTTTAAAAAGTTTATTTTTTACGCTGAAGCCGACAGGCATGTACTCAATAATAAACAATTTACCTTTATTGCATTAACTCCTCTGGTTACCATAAAAGTAATCTCCATCATCGGAATAATTCTGTTTTTTAATTATCCGGCGGTTTATTTTATAACCTTTATAATGTGTGCACACAGTTTATTCTGTGCCGGAGATATTGGATTGTTATCTATATTTTCAGAACACGGTAACGATGAAATTTACACTTACGATGTAAAGGATGAAAAGAAAAGTTATTACTTCAAAAAAAAGATGAACTAATCATTTACAGGTAAAAATTGGGCAAAAAAAAGGCAGCTTCTACAAGCTGCCTCAAAGCCATGAAAACAATTAAACAATGTTCAGAAAACAGAAAACTAGAAACAATTAAATAGTCATAATATCTTTTTCCTTAGCTTTCACTAAGTCATCTACTTTATTTCCAAAATCATCCGTCATTTTTTGAACCTCACCTTCGGCATCTTTTTCAAGGTCTTCCGATAATCCATCTTTTTGCAATTTCTTTAAACTATCGTTTGCCTCTTTTCTTGATGCCCTTATACTAACCTTTGCATTTTCGCCTTCCTGATTAACCTGTTTCATCAAATCCCTTCTTCGTTCTTCGGTTAAAACCGGAATGTTAATTCTGACAATTTCGCCATTATTATCAGGATTAAATCCAAGATTTGCACCCATAATCGCTTTTTCAATATCAGGAATTAAAGCCTTTTCCCAAGGTTGTATGGCTATTGTTCGCGCATCAGGTGTACTTACATTCGATACCTGATTTAACGGAGTCATACTTCCATAATATTCTACAAGAACTCCATCCAGCATTGTTGGTGATGCTTTGCCTGCCCTAATGTGAGAAAGTTCTTTGTCGAGGTGCTCGATTGATGCACCCATTTTTTCTTTACAGTGTTCTATAACAAATTCAACTTCTTCTTGCATTAGTTAAAGCCTGATTTTCCAACTTAGGACTGTTAGCAAATATAGAAAAAATATAAATACCCTAAACTTTTTTAAATAATTTATTACAAGTTCAAATAAAAAAATGTCAATTGTACACTATTGTTCCAATATTTTCACCACTCATAACTTTCTGTAAGTTCCCGGGTTTATCCATATTGAATACCAAAACCGGAAGGTTGTTCTCTTTACACAAAGTGGTAGCGGTTAAATCCATAATCCGGAGGTTGCGGTTATATATTTCATCAAAGCTTATTTTATCAAATTTTGTGGCATTTGCATCCTTTTCCGGATCGGCAGTGTAAATTCCGTCAACACGTGTACCTTTCAGCATAATATCGGCTTCAATCTCTATTCCGCGTAAAGCACTGGCAGTGTCGGTTGTAAAATACGGATTGCCCGTTCCGCCCGAGATAATTACCACTTCACCCTCTGAAAGCGACTGCACTGCTTTTTCTTTTGAGTAATATTCACCAACAGGCTCCATACGAATTGCAGTAAGAACTTTCGATTTCACGCCTGCGTTTATCAAGGCTGAATTTAATGCCAGGCTATTGATAACCGTAGCCAGCATACCCATTTGGTCGCCTTTAACCCGATCGAAACCTTTTGTAGCTCCACTCAGCCCACGAAAAATATTACCGCCGCCGATTACAATTCCTACCTGAGTGCTTGATTTTACAATTTCTGCTATCTGTCCGGCATATTCGTTCAACCGGTTTTGGTCGATTCCGTATTGCTGGTTACCCATTAACGACTCGCCGCTTAATTTTAACAGAATGCGTTTGTATTTTGTCATAGTTCTAATTAGTTAAATTGAAGATACTAAGATATAATAGTTTGAATTATATAATCTTTATCCCTGTCTCTTTGCAAAGCTCAACCGACAATTCGCTCAGTTTATATTTCTGAACTTTACCGTTTGATGACACCGGAAATTCATCGACAAAAAAGATATATTTTGGTATTTTAAACCGTGCAATCTTCCCACGACAGATGTCAATTATCTCCTCATCGGTAAGTTTCTCGCCTATTTTAAGTTTTATAAAAGCACCAACCGACTCGCCGTATTTCGGACTTGGAACTGCCGCTACCTCTACGGTTTCGATTTGCGGTAACCGATTCAGATATTGTTCAATTTCAGCAGGATAAATACTTTCGCCACCCCTGATGATTATATCTTTAATGCGGCCTGTGATTTTATAAAACCCACTTTCGTTTTTTACCGCCAAATCGCCTGAATGTAACCAACCTTCTTCATCAACAGCCTGTTCGGTATCTATCTTGTTTTTGTAATAACCTTTCATAACATTGTATCCCCGGCAACAAATCTCGCCCTGTTCGCCGGTGTTGCATTCATCGCCGGTTTCAGGGTTAACAATTTTTACCTCCACATTTGGGAGTTCAAACCCGACGGTTTCAGAACGGACTTCGGCAGAGTTATGTGCGCGGGTGGCAGTCATTCCCGGCGACGATTCGGCCAAACCATACACAATTATCAAATCGCGTATATTCATCTTATCCATTACCCGGTTCATGGTTTCGATTGGGCACGGAGCCCCCGACATAATCCCGGTTCGAAGCGAACTGAGGTCGAACATATCGGACATGGGATGGTTTAACTCTTCGGTGAACATGGTTGGGACACCATACAGGGCTGTGCACTTTTCTTTTTGGATCGATGCCA
This sequence comes from Bacteroidota bacterium, assembly GCA_039714235.1. Classification (GTDB taxonomy): domain Bacteria; phylum Bacteroidota; class Bacteroidia; order Bacteroidales; family Prolixibacteraceae; genus Draconibacterium. Next base: position 19,265 of record JBDLJS010000038.1, read on the forward strand.
AAACCATCAGCGGATCGAATTCTTCGGTGAATACGAGCGTTGCTCCATGTGTAACAACTGCACAGACACCCAAAACGCTGCCGAAAGTATTAAACAATGGCACACAAAGCAGCAACCGGTCTTCTGATGTGTATTTCATGCACTGCCCAACCGAGTAACCGTTATTCAGAATATTGTGGTGCGAGAGCATTACTCCTTTTGGCGAGCCTGTAGTACCTGAGGTGTATTGCATATTTATTACATCGTGGCAGTCCAGGTTTTCTTTTACACTTTCCAGTTCTAGATCGTCGACATGGCTTCCCAGCAGTATAAGCTCGTCGGTGCTGTACATTCCCCTGTGTTTTTGCTGGCCAATAAATCCCACATTTTTTAGTTCAGGAAATTTTTCGCTTTTGAGTTCGCCCCTCGGCTGGCTTTTTAACTCTGGCACTAATTCGAAAATAATTTTTAGATAATCGCTGTCGCGGTACCCTTCAACAAGGAACAAGGTATTTACATCGGCGTGCTTTAAAATAAAACCAAGCTCTGTTTGTTTAAAACTTGTATTTATAGGAACAAGCACTGCCCCTATTTTTGCAGTGGCAAACATAAGAGTTATCCAGTCGGGGACATTTTTTGCCCAGATACCAACTTTATCGCCGGGTTTTACTCCGATAACCAGCAAGCCTTTTGCCAGTTGGTCAACCCTTTGGTTAAACTGACTGTAAGTAAAACGCAAATCACGGTCGGGGTAAACAATAAAATCTTTATTGGGAGTTTCGTGTGCCCGGTCTTCCAGTATTTGCCCTAAGGTATAGTCGAGTAGCTGCATAATTTATAGGTTAAACCGGTGTATAAACTACTGCAAGAATTTTTGCCGGCTGGTTTCCGGCCGCGTGCACATTGTGGGCAACTACCGAATCGAGGTAAATGGTGTCGCCTTTATTGAGACTGTAAAGCTCCTTTCCATAGTTTACTTCAATCGTCCCCTCTAATACAAAAATAAACTCTTCGCCTTCGTGCGACGACAGCTTGTAATCCGACTGGTTTGCCGGTTCAATTTCGACAATAAACGGTTCCATGTGACGGCCTGCTTTTGCCTGTGCCAGGGAGAAAAAGTTGAGATGATCCCTCGACGTTTCGTTTTTTGTAGAAAAGCTTAAACTCTCTTTTTCTTCGCCTGCCCTTACCACTACAGGCCCAACCTGTTCGTGGTCGTCGAGGAAAGTTCCGATTCTTACACCCAGAGCCCGCGAAAGTTTTATCAGATGGCCCAGTGAAGGTACATTCCCCTTTTCTTCAATTTGTTCGAGCTGCCCGATATCGAGGTTGGCATTTATGGCCAGCTCTTCGCGCGAAATTTGTCTGAACTCGCGAAACTCTTTTATTTTCCTGCCTATTTTTTTTCGGTGCTTCATCACGATATAAATTTACAAATTCAAAATTTCAAAATTTATTCACCGGGTGACTTTTTATTTCAACTCATAGTCACCCTGTGAATTATCTAATCTTCGTGAATTATACAAAGGTAAAAGTTAAAGATAAAAAAACAGGATTAAGGGTTGGTAATCAGGAAAAATTGTTTGGTTCGGTCCGTGAATATATATGTAGTAGATAATGGTTATGTTGAAATAAGGGTTGAACATAAATGTTGAGTTACAAACTCAAAATAGTTTCCCCCTCGTTGCCGCTGCGCTCAAACGAGGGGGAGAAAAAATGCAGATTATCCTTTGCCGTTTGGCTTTTCCCGAAGGAATGGCTATGCCAAGCCAACGGTTTGCGAATTGATGTAAGACATTTGGCATTCTTTAGTCCATCCGATAAATCGGACGGCAAAAGGATATTTATCCACATTTACACACACCCTGTCAAACGAGGGGGAGGGGTGAAAATCGTTTTGCTGGAAATCGCCGCACCCATAAAAAAAGGCGCTTTAATAAAGCACCTTTCTGATATTGTAATTTTAAATATTATTAAAGCTTATTCGCCGGGTGATTTCTTGTTTCAACTTATAGTCACCCGGTGAATAGTATAACGGGCAGGAATATTCAGGAGATTCCTGCGTGCGCAGGAATGATGTTACCTTAATGTTTATTGGTTAATCCATTTAACATACCTGAAATCCTGGCGGTGAGGCAGGTTCTCGTTTTTAGGGAACAGCCTGAAGTTGTAGTTAAAAGAGCCGGGATGGTCGGGTTTAATTACATGATGATAAGCACATACCGTACCTTCGCAGTTTTCTGCTGCAAATTCAATGGTATCAACTATTTTCTCTTCGCCATCGTTTTCGGTAATTACCAGCTCCAGACCAACTTCGCTGCTGGTAAGGCCTTTCAAATCGACCATAACCCGCACCGGGTATTTATTACCCATGAGCATTTTATTGTTCACACCATCGTATATCTCAATATCCTTAATCTCGATATCGTCCCATATTGAGCTTACCCAGAATTTCCAGGCAGCCAAATCTTTTGCCAGCTTGAAATTATCGGCATTCACTTTTTGCGAACGTTCGAACTGAGGATTGTAGTACCTGTCCTGGTAGTCGCGTATCATTCTGCCGGTGGTAAAGTTTGGTGCCACCTGTGCAAGAGTATTTTTTACAAAACCAACCCATTTTTCGGGAATACCCTGGGCATTTCTGTTATAAAAGGCGTCTGCCACCTCATCTTCCAGAATATTATAGATGATTTCTGCATCCAGTTCGTCCTGGAAATCCTGCACATCGTAGGTACGTTCGGCCGGCAGTGCCCAGCCGGCATCTTTTTTATATCCTTCAACCCACCAGCCATCGAGAACCGAAAAGTGAAGGGTTCCGTTCATTACACCTTTTTCGCCACTGGTACCTGAGGCTTCCAGCGGACGGGTCGGTGTGTTCATCCAAACATCTACCCCCTGCAACAGCATTTTTGCCAGGTTAATGTCATAATTCTGAACAAAAAGAATTTTACCCCTGAACTCGGGACGTTTCGAAACTTCAACAATATATTTTATTAAATCCTGCCCTGCTTTGTCGGCGGGGTGAGCTTTTCCGGCAAAAATAAACTGAACCGGGCGTTTGGGATTGTTTACAATTTTTGCCAGACGATCGAGATTCCGGAACATCAGGTGGGCACGTTTGTATGTGGCAAACCTGCGGGCAAAACCAATGGTTAACGCATTCGGATTTAATTTACCCATAATTTCCGAAATCAGTTTCGGATCTTCGTGGCGTTTAACCCAGTTGCCTGAAAAACGCTGTTTAATATAATCGATAAGTTTCTGGCGTAATTTTTTACGTAGCTCCCAGATTTCGGCATCCGGTACGTTGTAAATATTTTTCCAGACATCAAAATCCAACTGATTTGCCGGAAACTGTTCGCCAAAATATTTTTTATGAATGTCTTTCCACTCCTGTGCAGTCCACGACGGATAGTGAACACCGTTTGTAACGTAGCCAATTTCGAGCTCTTCTGCTAAAAATCCATTGTACAGGTCTTTTAAAACCGCTTTACTTACATCGCCGTGCAGCATACTTACGCCGTTAATTCCCTGCGACAGGTTGCTGGCCAGATAACTCATGTTAAAGTGGTCTTCCTCTTTCCTGGCTTTTCCCAGCATTTCAAACTCGTCCCATTCGAGACCAAGTTTTTCGGGAAAATGGTTCATATAATGTCTGAACAGATCGTTATAAAACGAATCGTGGCCGGCAGGAACCGGGGTATGTGTAGTAAATACGGTAGAAGCGTTGACTACCTCTTTTGCTTCGGCAAACGTTAAGTTTTCTGTTTCAATCAGGTTAGCTATTCTTTCAATACCGATAAACGCAGCATGTCCTTCGTTACAGTGATAAACATCAGAACCATAACCCAGCTTTCTGAGTGCCCTGATACCACCCAATCCAAGTAACATTTCCTGTTTTAGACGGTTTTCATTATCGCCACCATATAAATGATGGGTAACAAACCTGTCTTCTTCAATATTATCTGTATGGTCGGCATCTAACAGGTACAGTTTAACCGAACCAACATTTACTTCCCAAACCCTTGCAACCAGTTTTCTGCCAGGATAATTCACTTCAACACTAATCCAGTTTCCTTCGTTGTCGACGGCCGGCTGAACAGGTATTTTCGAGAATTGCTGAGAATCGTAGTTGGCCATTTGTTCGCCATGCAAATTCAATGTTTGCTTAAAATAACCGTAACGGTAAAGCAAACCTACAGCAATCAGGTTAACTTTCGAGTCGCTGGCTTCTTTTAAATAGTCGCCGGCAAGAATTCCCAAACCGCCAGAAAATATCTTCAGGCTGTCGTGCAGGCCATACTCCATACTAAAATATGCAACTTCAGGCCCGTCGAGGTTTTTCCTCTCTTCGATATATTGATAGAACTGATTTGCTACACTGTGCATTTTTGATAAGAACTGCTCGTCCTTTTCCAGTTGTTTAAACCTTATGTAACTTACTCGTTCCAGCAGAACAACAGGATTATGTTCGCACTCTTCCCAAATTGCTTTGTCAGTATATTGAAATAATTCGCGAGCTTCTGTATTCCATACCCACCACAGGTTTTTCGATAAATCGCGCAGGGGTTTTAAACTCTCCGGGATGTTGGATTCAACAACAATCCGCTTCCATACCGGTTCCTCATTAACCGGGTTTTGTATAAATCTTACTCCTTCTGTTTTCATTATGTCAAAAAAATAATTCGGTTAGTAGTTTTAATAGCTGTTTTAAAATCGAGCTGCAAATCTAAACTTTCATTTATAATTATCAGGTTATAAAAATTATTTTCAAAAGAAATTAATATAACCATGACAATTACGCCATTCATTAACTACTTCTTTTCTTTACCTGGGTTGTTTTTCTCTTTTTTAATTTTTTCAAACGAAGTAAATCGGCCTCCATTTTATTAATTTTCTCCTCTTTTTCTTCAACCAGTTTATGGAGTGCTGCAATTTCGTTTTCTATCTCATTTTCAGGTACAAGTGTGTTCAGCCTGATTTTAAAATCGCTTAATACATTCATATAATTGATAAATGCTTCGTAAGGCGAATCGAATGGATTTACCGACCGGTTAACTCCACCGTCGGTTAAATATTTGGTAGACATGTAATAGAAATGATCGCTGGACTGAAGATAGTTCCAGTCTTTCATCAACTCTTCGTTAGTGCATTCTAACATGCGTGTTCTTAATTTGTATAGTTTCTCAAATGCCTCTTTTTGCATGCTATTCCCCAGCCAGGCGGTCAGATCGCGCTCTTCGTCGGCCCACGAAATGGGGTAAGGTACACTAACGGCAGAAACGGGCTGAAGCTCCTCCACCACCTCGGAGGGTGTGGCAAACCTTAGCTTCTCATGCTTAACAATTTGTTCTGCCAGGCTTTCAAAAAAATTAAAAATTCCGCTCTCTTCGGTCTGTCGTTCACCAAACGACTCGTAACTGAGAAAAAGATTGACTATCTCCTCTTTTGAATCGAGATTATCGAGCCAGTTGATAAATTTTTCGGCTGTAAGCGGGTATTCCGACCAGTTTCCATTTGAAAACCGAAACGAAATATCATCGCTGAGCTTAAAATTGCGCATTAATACTTTCAGCTTTGGATTTATGGCATTTACATAAACATAATTGGGGCTTTTCCACCCCAGAATATGTTTGGCTCCTTCTGTTAAAATTGCAGCGTATCCCATACCAGCTATCTGATCGCCAATTTCGTCGGAATAAACCATTTCTGTATTTCTGAAAACACGGGGTTTGTGGCCAAATAATCCGAAAATACGATCGTTGTGAAGTTGTACCTGCTTTTTAAATATGTTTATGTCCTTCAGCGACGAAAGTGAATGAGAATATGTTTCGGAAAGAAACTCAACACAACCTGTTTTTGCCAGCTTCTGAAACGATTCGATAACTTCAGGGGCATAAAGCTCGAACTGCTCAAGGGCTATTCCGGTAATTGAAAATGCAACTTTAAATTTACCTTCGAGTTTATCGGCCAGTTTTAATAAGAGGTTGTTGGTTGGCAGATAGCATTTGTCGGCAATTTTGCGCATTATGGTTTCGTTGGCATAGTCATCGTAATAATAATGGTCGTCGCCAATATCGAAAAACCGGTAACGGCGGTGCCTGAAGGGCTGATGAACCTGAAAAAATAAACAAACTGACTTCATACTCAAAGAATTTTGACCGAAGACCAAAGACCGAAGACCGAAGTAGATTCAATCCACAATACACTGTATCTTCCTGAATTATATATCAAATTCCAAATCATATTTTATTTAAAATTCACAACAGACTGATAGATACTTTTTACATTTTGCGCCGAATAAACCCATTTTAAATTGTCAACCTCATACTTGCCTTCCTGCTTAAAATAATTTGCCAGGGCAGGATAATTTAACAATCCGTGAATGGCATCAGCCATTGCATAGGTATCCCAGAAATCGATTTTTATCGCATTCTCAAGAATTTCGGACACACCCGATTGGTTGGATATAATTACAGGCACATTCGACTGCATTGCTTCAAGAGGGACAATCCCGAACGGCTCTGACACTGAAGGCATAACAAAAACATCGGTCATTTTAAACAGTTGCTGAACATCGTTTCCTTTTAAAAAACCGGTAAAATGAAACTTATCCGAAATGCCCAGTTGTGCAGCCCTTGTCACCATTGCATCCATCATGTCCCCGCTTCCGGCCATAACAAACCTGGTGTTACTCATTTTTTTAAGTACAAGGTTTGCTGATTCGATAAAATATTCAGGCCCTTTTTGCAGGGTTATCCTACCCAGAAAAGTTACCACTTTTTCGTTTATCCTTTTTACAGGAATTTCGCTATTTTCATCTTCAACAGGTTCAACGGCATTGTAAACCGTCTCTACTTTTTTGGGATTAATACCGTATTTCCCGGTAACAATATTTCGTGTTAGGTTACTTACGGTAATAATTCTGTCGGCCTCTTCCATTCCTTCGCGCTCGATGGCGTAAACCTTCGGATTTACATTGCCGCCACTTCGGTCGAAATCGGTGGCATGAACATGAATAACCAATGGTTTGCCCGATGCATTTTTAGCTGCAATCCCGGCCGGATAAGCCAGCCAGTCGTGAGCATGAATTATATCAAATTCGTTTTCACTCGCAATAATTCCGGCAACAACAGCATAGTTTTTTATCTCCTGCATCAGGTTTGATCCGTACGTACCGCTGAAATCAATTTTTAGTTCGTCGTCTGTTTCAATAAATTTTACCTGTTTTGGATATATTCCACTTTTCAGTTTCCAGAATTCATCTTCGTTTACGTACGGAATAATTGGTGAATCTACCTCCAGATATTCCATGGTTTTTTTCGAATTCATAAACTGAAATTCTTTTTTAGAAACCGGAACTGTATTGGCGCCAATAAGTTGAATGGCCGATTGATCTTCGTCGCCAAAAGCCTTTGGAACTACGAAAGTAACCTCGATGTCCTCAATTTCGGAAAGGCCTTTGGTAAGCCCGTAACAGGCTGTTCCCAAACCTCCCGAAATGTGCGGGGGAAATTCCCATCCAAACATCAATACTTTCATTAGAAACTTTATTCTTTATAATTCTGAACTAAATCAGTAGCATAATAAACACCAGCCACACTCCAGGCCTGCGAAATTGCCCCTTTTGCCGAATGAGGCGGATTACCGTCGTACATTTCCGACATTGTTCCAATGCTGTGTTCGGTCATCTCCTCCTCGAAACCTTCCATAATCTGTTTAACAAACGGAAGCCCACCGCGTTTGTGAATTTTTAAATAACCTTCTACAAAAAACTGAATTAACCACGACCAAACTGTGCCCGTATGGATGGCAACTTCACGTTCGTCGGGACTTCCCTTTACTTCTCCTTTGTATCGTAAATGGTCGGGCGACAAAGATCTAAGCCCTCTTTTGGTTAACAACTTCCGTTTGGCAACACTCAGTACCGATTTTTGCTGTTCCTTAGACAAGGGAGTATAATCCATTGCTACAGCAATTACCATGTTTGGCCTCACCGACCAGTCTGCAATTCCGTTTTTAACCACATCTGCAAGGTGGTCGTGTCCTTCGTGCCAAAAAGTTTTCAGAAATGCTTTCCCCACTCTATTGCACTCATTTTTCCACTCGTCGATAAATTGCTGGTCGCCAACCATATCGGCCAAATCAAGCGAAAAACAGATAGCGTTAAACCATAACGCATTAACCTCAACCGGGAGCCCGTCGCGCTGCAATACCGGGTTGCCCTGCACATAAGAATTCATCCAGGTAAGTGCAACTTTTTCTTTTTTTGCATATACCAGTCCATCTTTGTTAGTGCCAATATATTTTAAGGTTGAATTTTTATATGCCCCGAGAATCTCTTTGACTGCAGGGCCATACAACCGCCATGTTTCTTTAGGATTATGATTTTTTTTGAATGATTGTTGAATTGCCCAGATGAACCAAAGCGGAGCATCAGCAGAATGATATTCGGGTGTTGCAGAATTAATAGTATCGGGAAAAAATCCGTCCTTCAAATGTTTTAAATATGAACCGAGCACTTTTTTACAGAGCCTTGCCTGGTTTAGCGACAAACATAAGCCGGGCAGCGAAATAAATGTTTGACGCGTGATGCTGTCGTACCAGGGAAAACCAGCTATAATATCGGCTGTGCTGTTTTTATGCATCACAAACTGCTGTGCAGCATTATCGAGCGAATTAATAAAAGTTAACCTGCCTCTTCGTTTATTCAACTCTTTGGTAAAACGTTGTTTTAAGGATACAGGCTTTGCCTCATTAATGCCGGCAGCAAAAATAACGGTTTCTCCTTTTTTTATTGGAATTTCGAAATAGCCCGGAACAAACAGGTCTTCAAGGTAATCGTAACCACGGTTCAATTCCTTCAAATACTCAATATCGTAATACCAGTCGGGCACCGCCACAAAATCAGCCGGTTTACTAAACTGCATATAAAGCCTTGGAAATCCTTCGTACAGTTTCATGCTTATTCCATTTCTGGCTTTTACATATTTGGTATAAGCAAACATATTTGCCTTGCTCAGGCTATGAATTTCTCTGAATGCAAGAAACGGTTTAAACCGCAATTTTGTCGGCGATTGGGCCTCTTCCAGTTTATATCTTATCAGAACCTGCTCTTCTTTTTCAACCAGCAACCGTTCTTTTGTAAGCACTACCCCGCCCACACGGTAAGTGGTTCTAGGTACTTTATCGAACTCAACATCGCGAATATACTTGTGGCCTTTGGGCTCGTACATGCCGCCTTTAAAACGGTGGATACCCAGGTTAAATTCCGAACCATTCTGAATTACTGTTTCGTCGAGCGATGACAATAACACAAACTTTTTACCACCAAAATTTTCTACAGGGCATACCAGTAATCCATGATATTTACGGGTATTGCATCCGTTGAGCGTTGTACTTATGTACGATCCTGCCCTGTTCGACCGCAAAATTTCCTTAAACAAAGAATATTCCAGGTTTATTAACTGTTCCTTATCGAATTGAAGGTATTGCATACGATTAAAATAAGGTTTAAGTTAAACGTTTTGAATTAATTTTTATCGTCGATTTTTTTGAGTTCATCAAACTGAACATTAATATATTCTTTTTCTAAAGTAAAGTTAAGATAAGGCCGTTTTGTTTCAAGATCATCGATTTTTTTTAGAACCTGGGTCAAAAAATTAAAATATTCCTTTGAGTTTTTATTTATAGGACGGTGATTTACGGCATTTATTATTTTTTGAACCCTTTTGGCAACCTCGCGACTTTCTTTATCGATTAACGATTCTTCAAAAATATCCCAGATGTGATTTACTGCCACATCGGATAAATGAAGCATATCTTCGGCATAAAATCTGTAGTCGCGCAACTCGTCCATTACTATTTCGTACGATGGGAAATAGGCGCATCTCTCTTTTCCTGTCTCATCAATTATTTGCTCTACAGCCAGTAAAAGGCTTGCTTTGCTCCGCTGGTTTTCAATAGCGCCGTCTTTCCAGTGTCTGATTGGGCTCACCGTAAAAATAACTTTCAAATCAGCATTTTGCCTCCAGATTTCATTCAGCAACCAAACAAACTTTTCTGTAATTTCTTTTACCGAAAGACGTTCGCGAATAAATTCCCCGGCAGGAATTTTATGGCAGTTCGATACAACCCGGTTTGTTTTTCTGTACCTGTAAATCCATGCCGTGCCAAAAGTGATAAACAGAAAACCGGCCTCCTTTAGAAATGTTGATGAACTTTGGATACGGCTGTTAATATTATCCAACGTCACGTCAACATCGGGCGACGAGAACCGCCCGTGATGCGAGAAACTGTGCCACAATTCGTTGTGCCGGACCAAATCGTTTTTATTCAATACCTTTTTATTCAGTAAAATTTCGAGGCCATTGGCTACCGACGTGGGATTGTATAATATTCCAAACGGATTAATGTCTGCATCGTATTTCAATGCGGTTAAATTATTCCCTACATTTTCGGTAAAACAGGACCCCATAAAAAGGTTTTTATTTTCGTAACCTGTTTTCCAAGAAAACTTTGGAACATCAACTATTGTCTGAAATTTTGCCCTTCCCATTTAGAGACTATTTTGATTTTATTTATTAGAGATATATGATGTATTTTTTGTTTAGACAAGGTAAAAATGACACGAATAGCACCGCTATTTAAGGAATTTTTGCAGCAGTATAAGTGAAAAAGACGCATAATAGAATGATTTAATAAATTCAAAACAGTCTCTTATTTTGCTTTCGGAATATCAATCTTTTTTAATACCAGAGCGGTTCTTGCCGGAATATAAAGATTCAGGTAATGCTGGCTGTCAATTCCACTGCTTGGCATGGTATAATAACTAATGTCTTCATCCACCAGGTCGTTTCCACCATACCTGCCCGAGTCGGTATTTAATACAATTTTGTATTTACCGGCTCCCAGCGGAATTCCGTAATCGGTAAACGATTGAGCTGGATTAAAATTAAATACGAATAAAAACAGCCCGCGATGGTAAGCCAGAATTTTATCGGGTTTATGGTCCAGGACCATATCGACCGAAGGAATGGTGAGCAGTTTATTTTCGCTAATTAACTGAATCATCTCCTTGTCGAAATCGTACAGCCAGTGAAACTTTAATTCCGGATTTTCAGCAATACTCCATATTCGTCGTGCATGTTTATACGACCACTCGTTCCCTTCGCGCGGAAAATCAATCCACTCGGGATGCCCAAACTCATTCCCCATAAAATTAAGGTATGCTCCGCCGGCTGCAGTTGCCGTTGCCAGCCTAATCATTTTATGCAGAGCTATTCCGCGCTCAACAATCATGTTAGACTGGTCTTTCCGCATGCTGAAATACATTTCTTTATCGATTAACCTGAAAATAATTGTTTTGTCTCCAACCAGAGCCTGGTCGTGCGATTCGGCATAGCTAACCACTTTCTCTTCAAGACGCTTGGATGTTAACTGGTAGAAAATAGCGCCCATGTCCCACTCGTCGTCCGATTTTTCTTTAATGGTTTTTATCCAGAAATCGGGCATTCCCATTGCCATGCGGAAATCGAAACCAAGGCCACCAATTTCAACGGGTGCGGCAAGGCCGGGCATACCACTCATATCTTCAGCTATTGAAATTGAGTTTGGATTTACCTCTTTCATTAATTTATTGGCCAGCTTAAAATAGGTAGTGGCCTCGTGGTCGACATTGGCGCTGAAATAATCGTCGTAACTGGTAAATGCAATTTCCAGCCCATGGTTGAAATAGAGCATGCTGGTAACCCCGTCAAACCGGTAACCGTCGAATTTAAACTCGTCGAGCCAGTACTTTATATTCGAAAGCAGAAAATGTAAAACTTCATTTTTACCGTAATTGAAACAGTAAGAGTCCCATGCCGGATGTTCGCCTTTACCCCCTTCGTGGAAAAACTGGAATCTGGTGCCATCGTAATTCCCAAGTCCTTCAACTTCATTTTTAACAGCATGAGAATGTACCAAATCCATAATAATCGAAATTCCCATATCATGTGCCTCATCTATCAATTGCTTCAGTTCGCAGGGTGTGCCAAAACGCGATGATGGCGCAAAAAAACTGGAAACATGATACCCAAAACTACCGTAATACGGATGTTCGGGAATAGCCATCAGCTGAATGGTGTTGTACCCGTTTTCCTTTATTCGGGGAAGCATTATTTCCCTGAATTCGTTGTAGGTATGAACACGCTCCTCCTCGCCGGCCATTCCAATGTGTGCTTCATAAATCAAAGGGGGCTCTGCTTCTCTTACAAAGTCTGGATTTTGCCAATGATATGGATTTTCCGGAGCCCAAACCTGTGCGTTGAAAGTATTTGTTTCAGGATCCTGAACCACACGGTTAGCCCAGGCTGGCATCCTTTTACCATGGTTTACTGCCCAATGAATATTTAGGGCATATAAATCACCATGTGCCAGGTATTCATCTTCAAGAACCAGTTCCCAAACCCCGTTTTCACGACTGGCAAATGAATATTTGGCCTCCTCTGTCCAGTTATTAAAAGTACCAACCAGGTAAATATGCGTTGCATTTGGGGCCCATTCGCGAATTACCCAACCGGTATCTGTTCGGTGTAATCCGAAATAGAGATACCCTGTTGCAAAATCAGCCAGGGAGTTCCCTCCTGTTAACTCTTTCTCTTTTCTCCCGGCAACAATCATTCGGTCGGAAATTACTCCTGAATAAGGTTCCAGCCATGAATCGTCCAGTACAAGTTTTGGAAGATGCTTCTTCATGTTATATTTTTTTGATTAAAGATAGAGATTAGGGCATAAATCCACATCGAATTTTTAGAAAAATTGAATGTTGTATGATGAAGTTATTCAAAGTAAAATTGAAAAACTGCGAGTAACATCTTGATTTCATTGGATTTCAGCTAATTTTTCTTCCATAGCTTCGGCTATGCTAGAAAAATGGACCCCGAGTCCTCGGGGCTAATAAAACCAATATGTCCCTCTCGAAATTCCCTTTTTATTTTAAACAACGTTGATTAAAATAGACAAAGAGAAAAAATTATGATATTTTGGCACCTAAATTAATCTAAACCTAATATGAAAAAATTTCTAAAAATTCTGGCTTACATAATCGGAGTAATATTATCGCTGATAATAATTGGAGTAATTGCATTTAACGGCTATTATGCCAGCAAAAATTCGAAAGCTAAAAAACAGCTTTCCGAAGTTTCAGTATTAAAGGATAACGGATTTGAATTCCGCGATCTGAATAAAAACGACAAACTGGATGTTTACGAAGATAGCCGCCAGGAAGTGGATAAGCGTGTTGAGGATTTACTTTCGCAAATGACCATTGAAGAAAAAGTAGGATTGATGTGGCACCCGCCAATTGGTGTGGGAAAAAAAGGTGAAGTGCTGAATAAACCAAATCCGGCTGTTTTTAATATGGTTTCTTCACTCGATGTAATTGTAAACAAAAAAATAAATCATTATAACCTGTTCCGGATTCCGGAAGCAATAAAACTGGCAGAGTGGAACAATAAAATTCAGAAAATTGCTGAACAAACGAGGCTGGGAATTCCGCTCTCTATCAGTTCTGACCCGAGGCACGGGATTAACAATTTTATTGGAACCGATATGCTTGGCGGACAATGGAGTAAATGGCCGGAACCCATAGGACTGGCAGCAACCGGCGACTCGGCACTGGTTGCCGAATTCGGGCGTATTGCAGGCGAAGAATACCGCGCAGTGGGTATAAGAACTGCATTGCACCCAATGGCCGACCTTGCAACCGAACCACGCTGGGCAAGAATTAACGGGACATTTGGCGAAGATGCCGAACTGTCGGCAAAAATTACCGCTGCCTATATTTACGGTTTCCAGGGAGAAGAATTTGGAACAGAAAGTGTGGCGTGCATGACCAAACACTGGCCGGGTGGCGGGCCGCAGGCTGATGGCGAAGATGCACATTTTGGCTATGGGGCCGACCAGGCATATCCCGGAAATAATTTCGATTACCACCTTATTCCGTTTAAAGCTGCCTTCGATGCCGGAACAGCTATGATTATGCCTTATTACGGCGTTCCGGTTGGTCAGACCAGCGAGGATGTGGGGATGAGCTTTAACAAAGAAATTATTACCAAACTTCTGCGGAAAGAATACAATTACGATGGCATTGTTTGTACCGACTGGGGAATTGTGGAAGGATTCAAATTCCTGGGAATGGAACTGGTTGAAGCGAAGCACTGGGGCGTAGAAGATTTATCGGTTAAGGAACGTGTTGAGAAAGTTGTTAATGCAGGGGTAGATCAGTTTGGCGGTAACATGAATACCAAAGAGTTGCTGGAACTGATTGAAGAAGGCCGTATAACTGCAGACAGAATAGATGAATCTACTCGCAGGCTTTTAAGGGCAAAATTTCAGTTGGGATTGTTTGACAATCCGTATGTTGATGTTGAAAAAGCAAAAAAAGTTGTTACCCGGAAAGAATCGATTGAGAAAGGGAAACTGGCTCAGCGCAAATCGATTGTTTTGCTTAAAAATGATATGAATCCTGACAGCAGTATGGTTCTTCCGCTGAATAAAGGAGTTAAAATTTACACCGAGAATATTAAAAAGGAAATTGCCTCGGAATATGCTACCGTTGTCGAAAGCCTCGAAGATGCTGATTTTGCAGTTTTACGGCTGCAAACTCCATGGGAACCAAGAACCGGCGATATGATTGAAAGTTTCTTCCACCAGGGATACATCGATTTTAAGGAGCCCGAACTAGGCCGGATACTGGAAATTACAAGGGAAAAACCAACCATTATTTGCATGTACATGGACAGGCCTGCTGTAATGCCCGAAATTGTTGCCGGAACCAAAGGTATGCTCTGCGAATTTGGGGCAACCGACGATGCGGTACTGGATGTGATTTTTGGCCGGTTTAATCCTACCGGAAAACTGCCTTTCGAACTACCATCATCGATGCAGGCAGTTGAAAACCAGAAAGAAGATGTGCCATACGATTCGAAAAATCCGGTATTTGAGTTTGGGTCCGGATTGAATTATTAAAACAAAAAGCCATGGCGGGGGGCGCCATGGCTGTATTTTTTATTATAAATGGTTTAAACTGTTAATTTAAAACCAGACAGTCAAACACAATAATTGTGCCTCTTCTTAATTTTTTGACAAAGGCTTCTGTATTATACAATATATTTAAGGAAAATATATTGGTAATCCGAAACAGACCATATTAGTATGCAATCATTACCGTACCGTTTTTAACCGTGCCAAAGCCATCGTTCAACTCCAGAATATAAACGTAGTTACCTGCCGGCAAACCTCCTGATCGGCCAATTGTTAACATGTGTTCTGATGTACCCCACCACCATGCTTCTTCGTAGGTTACCCAAACATCGAGGTTACCATAATGCTCTTTTTCGAAGAGTTTATTACCGTTGCGGTTAAATATCATCAGTTTTGCATTCGGATATTTCTGGATACACAGTATCTGGAAGAAATCGTGAACACCATCGTCGTTTGGCGAGAATCCTTCCGGAATAAACAGCTCGCAATCGAGTGAATTATCGAGGTATTCCGGATAACCGTCAAGGTCGTTGTCGTCGTTACTGTAATCGCCGTCGCCATTCAGGTCTTCCACATTGGTCATAAATTCGTCGTCCTCGTCGTTTGTATCTCGCCAGTCTCTGGTTCCGTCACCATCGAAGTCCTGCAATGGTGCGCTACTTCCGGTTTCGTTGCCTGGTAGTCCCCAACCAAATACTATATCGTAAATATCGTCCAGTCCATCGTAATCGCTGTCGTTATAAATCCTTACTACATCTGCAATACCATCGGCATTTTCATCGTGTCCTTCAATGTAATCGAATACACCGTCGTTATCGGAATCAATATCAAGGAAGTCTGGTGTTGTATCTCCGTCAGTATCGGTCAGGTTAATATCGAACGGCCATCCACCATCGTCCATATCGTATGCATCATCCCATCCGTCGTGGTCTGTATCTCTTCCGGTTGGCGGCAGGTAATTGGTTTCGTCCTGGCCTTCAATATTATCAGGTATTCCGTCGTTGTCGGAGTCAATATCGTAACTGTCGGGTATTCCATCGTTATCAGAGTCGATGGTGCGGTCACCTTCCATCACATCCCTTATACCGTCATTATCATCGTCGATATCATCAACATCAGCTAT
>JBDLJS010000039.1:0-34502 GCA_039714235.1 Bacteroidota bacterium
TACTAAAGAAAAAATCATGCAGTTTAACCAGAAGTTTATGGAGGTGCATGGCAGCTTAATTTGTAAAGAACTTACAGGTTACGATATTTCAACTACCGAAGGGGCTCAGGCTGCAAAAGAGGAAGATGTTTTCCATAAAAAATGTCCGTTTTTTATTAAAACAGCCTGTAATATTCTGGCAAAAGAAATTTAAACATAAAAGACATTTTGATGTTTTATTTAAAATTTAAATGATAAGTTATGAAATGTAATGTAGGTTCAGTAGACCGCCTGGCACGAATTATTGTAGGTTTAGTAATTGCAATTTTGGGCGTAATTTTCGATAGTTGGTGGGGATTAATAGGATTGGTACCCATTGCTACAGGGTTATTCAAATTTTGTCCGCTTTATGTTCCGTTAAAAATTTCAACCTGCAAAAAGGAAGAATAAAACCAGGTGTTCAGGTTATGAAGCAGACCATCACAAAAAACTTCAAACAAAAAAGGGGCTTTTAAGCCCCCAAATATCCTTTACCGACTAACTTTATGCTTCGTATTCTTTCACAATCCTCCCTTTTACCAGTGTCATTTTAACGTTAAAATCTTTGTCGAAAACAACAACATCGGCATCGAGTCCGGGTAAAAGCGAACCGGTTTCTTTATTCAGATTGATTACCCGAATTGGATTTGTACTTGCCATTCTGATTGCATCATGAATAGATACACCCCAACTTACAAGGTTTCGTATTCCATTTATCATTAATAATGAAGAGCCGGCAATTATATCATCTTTTTTACGCATAAAAATTTTGTCGTCAAGATACACCTCTTCGCCATTAGCTATTAGTGTTCCTTCGGTTTGTTGCGTTGGTCGCAGGGCATCTGTAACCATCACAATATTGCTCATTGGCTTATTCTTACGTAATAGATTTACCAGAGCCGGATGCACATGGAATCCGTCAGGGATAATCTCCGCAGTCATTTGCGAGTGGATAAGAATAGCCCCAACAACAGCCGGATCGCGGTGATGCAAACGGCGCATAGCATTAAAAAAGTGGGTAGAATGAAGAATTCCGGCATGCATTCCTTCCAGCATGTGCTCGTAGGTTGCATTTGAGTGCCCGGCAGATAAAACTATACCCTTTTTACTGCAATACAGCGCCAGTTCTCTCATATTTTTCAATTCAGGAGCTACTGTCATAATTGTAACATTACCTCCCGATGCATTACAAAGCCTTTCCATTAGATCAAGATCAACACGACTTAACGATTCCTGACGTTGTACTCCAAGTTTATCGCGCGAAATAAAAGGTCCTTCGAGGTGTAAACCATAAATTCTTGCTCCTTTCTCTTTACCGATTGCCGCACTTATCGACTTAATTGTCTTAACAAAGGTGTCCGGTTTCTGCGGATAAAGTGTCGGACAAAAACCGGTTACTCCATATTGTGCAAGTTTATCCGACATCTCGAGCATAGCTTCAGCAGTGGCATCTTCTGTTCCAACACCGGCAAAACCATGAATATGAGTATCTACCAATCCCGGAGATATAATATTTCCACCCAAATCATAAACTTCTGCATCTGCCTGTATGTGTTCCTTTTTAAATCGTTCGTGGCTTTCTACATTCTCAATTTTTCCATCTTTAATTATTACCGTACCACCTCTTACTATAGTAATCCCGGTATAAATGGTCGCGTTTGTAAGATATATCGTATTCATTTTTATTTAATTTTACTAATAATTAACCTTTAAGTTCGTTTATTGTTCTGTAAAATTACAAATAATTAGACGACAAATAATTCATAGAAATATTATTTAATTCTATTATTCAGATTTAATGATTTTATCTAATTTGTCAGCTGCAAATCCAATAGATTATGAGTTCAATTATTCGTGTATCATTTTATCTTGCAATTATCTTGATTTTAGTTTCAGGTTGTAATAACTCATCAGATCCTAACCTCATGATTCAAAAAGAAATAGATGCAAACTGGATCTTTAACCAGGTAGGTGAAAATGATTGGCTCCCGGCAGTTGTGCCTGGGACAGTGCACACCGACCTGATTGCCAACAACAAAATAGAAGACCCGTATTACCGGTTAAACGAAACCGGACTACAGTGGATTGACAAAGTTGATTGGGAGTATAAAACCACGTTTACTCTTTGCGACACTATTCTTCAACGAGACAGAATTGAGCTCGATTTTAAAGGACTTGATACTTACGCTGACGTTTTTCTGAATGGAGAAAAGATACTGGTGGCCGAGAATATGTTTCGTGAATGGAAGACTGATGTAAAAAATCAATTAAAGGAAGGTGAAAACGAGCTTCACATTGTTTTTCGCTCACCAATCAACGAAGGAATTAAAAGGTACGATGCTCAGGGTTATGTCATCCCTGTTTCGGATAACGACCAAGCTGCCAGGGGTAAAGTTGAAAGCAGAAAAAGGGTAAGCATTTACACCCGTAAAGCCGGTTATCATTTTGGGTGGGACTGGGGGCCACGGCTGGTTACCAGTGGTATTTGGCGCCCGGTATTCCTGAATGCCTGGGACGAAGCAAAAATTGAAAACCTGCAGATAATTCAGAATGAAGTATCAGAAGAGAAGGCACTGTTAACCGCTGTTTTCGAAATAAAATCTGTAAAAAAAGGTAAAGCCACCATTTCGGTAATGAACGATGGAGAATTGTTGGCAACAGCCTCGGTTAATTTAAAGGAGGGTATTGAGAAATATTCAGTCGATTTTGTGATTGAAGATCCAAAACTTTGGTGGACCAACGGATTAGGAGAACAGCAATTGTACAACCTAACCGGAGTTCTGGATAAAAAAGGCAGAAAATGCACAAAAGAAGAACGAATTGGAATCCGTACACTGGAACTGGTGCGCGATAAAGATGATGACGGTACTTCGTTCTATTTCAAACTAAATGGACACCCGGTTTTTATGAAAGGGGCTAATTACATTCCAAATGATGTTTTCCTGCCGCGGGTTACTGAAGAAAATTACCGGAAGGTTATTGGAACAGCTAAAAACTCGAACAACAACATGTTGCGTGTTTGGGGGGGTGGTGTTTACGAAGAAGATACTTTTTACGACTTATGCGATGAAAATGGAATACTGGTCTGGCAGGATTTTATGTTTGCCTGTGCCATGTTTCCCGGCGACGAAGCTTTTCTTGAAAATGTAAAACAAGAGGCAATTGACAATGTAAAGCGCTTGCGTAACCACCCGAGTATTGGTTTGTGGTGTGGCAACAATGAAATTCTTGCTGCCTGGTATGACTGGGGATGGAAACGGGCCGAAGAAGAAAAAAACAAAGAGAATGCCGATAAAATGTGGCAGGCTTATGTCGATATCTTTCATAAAATACTGCCTGAGGTAGTTTCTGAATACGATCCGCAACGCAGCTACTGGGGCTCAAGCCCTTCGTCGGGTATGGGAGTTAAGGCTGATTTAATAAACGGCGACGAACATTACTGGGGCGTTTGGTGGGGAAAAGAACCGTTTGAAACGTATGCAACTCACCTGCCCCGCTTTATGAGCGAATATGGTTTTCAGTCGTTTCCTGAAATTGCCTCGGTAAGGAAGTATGCTTTGCCCGAAGATTACGATATTTTCTCGGATGTAATGAAATCGCACCAACGCTCTTCCATTGGCAACGGTACCATTGAATATTACATGTTGAAAGAGTACGAGCGGCCCAAAGACTTTGAATCGTTTTTATACGTAAACCAAGTGCTGCAGGCCGAAGGAATTAAATTCGGACTGGAAGGGCACCGCCGTGCCATGCCTTTCAACATGGGTAGTTTATATTGGCAGATTAATGACGTGTGGCCGGTAGCCTCGTGGAGCTCGACCGACTATTACCAAAGGTGGAAAGCATTGCAGTATTACGTTAAAAAGGGTTTCGAACAGGTTTTGGTGAGCCCGTACGAAGAAGAGGTAAAGTTTAAGGTAGGTATTGTTAACGACCGACTTGAGCCAGTTAATGCTGAACTGAAGCTTCGGTTAATGGATTTCGACGGACAGGTTATTTGGGAAGAAGCTTCATTGGTTGAAATACCTGCCAACTCAAGCGATGATTATTTTGATGTTAATAAGTGGGAGTTCAGGTATAAATACCGCCGACAGATACAGAATCTTGTTTTTACAGCCGAACTGATTGAAGACGGGAAAATACGCTCAAAAAACTATTACTATTTTTTCCCCTTTAAACAATTAAATATTAAAACTCCAACGATTGAACACAATATTGCTAAAACTGAGACGGGATATGATATTACCCTGAACACCGATAAACTGGCTAAAAATGTTTACCTGCAAATTGGCGACGAAGAAGGATTCTTTACAGACAACTATTTTGATCTATTGCCAAACGAAAAGGTTACCATTAACCTGAAAACAAATATTTCGGAAGATAAACTGAATGAGGTTCTAACCATCCGCACGCTGGACGGGGCATTTTAAAATATTACGATTGTTATGTAGATACGCACGGCCGTGCGTATCTACAGCATTTTCTAATTTTACGGTTAATCCGCGCTCTTCTCCGTTAGCGTAAGCGGATATACTTTACGTATTTCCTTTTGCTGTGCTTTTGCCAGATCATCATAATCCAGGTTGTATTTTTTCTGAGCAAGCTGGTTTCGTTTGGCAAAAATAACCTGGTAAACCTCATCCAAATATGTAATGTATTCTTTATACGAAGTTTCTTTATCATAGATGTAAAGAATTACATATTTCTGATTTTCCACAATTCCTTTCTGTAATTGATTTTTCACCGATTCAGGCGTTATACCACCTTTTGTCAGATCAATACGGTGTATTTTCATCCCGCTTTTTTCCACTTCTTCCTCATCAAGCAATTTTGCATTTTGGGGTGGGAGTAAACGAGGTATTCCTACATTGTGGTAAAAAATTTCCGGGACTTTTTCATCGAATGGTTTAACTGAAAGAATGTATCGAAGTTCGTCTATTTCTCTAAGTTTACGATACATAACATCCACATACGCCATTTCGCATCGGGCGTCAACAACAATTATTGGTACTTTTTCTGAAGCAGCAAATGGACTTCCCTGCTGTTTTATCTGTTTGATTTTTTCCTGAAGATTTTGAAAATCCACTCTTTCATTTTCTAAAAGCATTTCTCCTTTTTTATTCATCAAAAGAAAGTATGTTTTATCAGGATTTTCTGAAATTCGATAATAAGAAGTTGATACCGGTTTGAATTCCTCAGTTATTTGTTTTGAATAACTCTGGAGTGAATTATTCACTTTTATCCTTTCGTAAATACTTACCTGATCTGGAGTCCAGCCTACAATTAATTCATCATTTTTTAGTGTAAGAAGTATTAATTTTGCTTTGTCGGGTTCGAGTGGTAAAGTGATTAAAGCACATAAATCATCAGTAGACTTAACATATTCAAAAATCTTAGAATTATTGAAATTTTCCAAAGTGGTTCCGATTGTACCCTTTCCAGATTTATACTGAACTACTCTGTAGTTTTCAACACTTTCCAAAATTTGCAAATCGTTTCCTTTAAAATTCAATAGCATTCCATAGCTATTATCATCCTTATTTTTCCAGAAACCCTGGATTTCTTTAGTAACATCTTTAGTTTCTATTCCAATGTTTTCCTGTGCGAAAGTAATTTCAGCAAAAAAGAAAAACAGAAGAATGGCTGCCGGGATTACAACCAGTGCTTTTAATTGAGCGGCCAGTCCCGATTTTATTTTAGTCATCATAGCTATTCGTTTTTTAATGTTTAATAAATTAAAATTGTTTACAAGCTCTACCGAGCGAATACTGATTATTTGCTTCAAAAGAAGCGATTGGTAGTCGAACAGCTCATTACCTTGCTCCACCACAATGCGGTCGGCAATGTATTCATGGTTTGTTTTCATGGCGTTATTTATAAACCATACAAAAGGATTAAACCATTGAAAAACGGTTATGGCATGGGCAAGCATCAGGTCGAACGAATGCCTTTGGCTAATGTGCACTTTTTCGTGCGCCAGAACCTGCCCAAATCCGGAGTGCGAAATTGTCTCCCTGTTTAGAAAAACAAAGCGGAAGAAAGAAAAGGGAGGAACTTCTTCATCCATTTTCACCATTTTTACCCCGTTTTCAAAGGTTAAACCGTATTTATTTATAGTTTGGTTAATCCACCTGAACAGCAAAATCAACCGCACCGTAAAAAAGAGAATACCCAAAAGGTATAAGATCAGTAACAAACTGGACCAGTTAACACTGGCCCAAAAACCGGTTTTATTTTTTTCAGTATTTAAGTCAGTAATAGTAGTACTCAAATCACTTGATCGGGAAAGACTTTCAGTTCCAAATTCATCTTCAAATTCATCCGAAGTATTCTCCTGAAATGGTTTTGTGAAGGAATTTGCATAATCAGGATCGGTAAGTGCAATCAGGTTTTCGTAATAATTTCTGAATTTGCTTATTTCTTCTACCCGACTCTCTAAAACCTCAGATTCCGGTAATGTAAAACTCAGATGAATAACCGGGAACAGCAATGAAAAAACAAGTATACCCAGCAAATATATCCGGTTAAAAGTGAAATAGGTTTCTTTTCGTAAAAAGAAATAATACACCAAAAACAGGAGTGTAAGGCACATTCCCGATTCAAAAAGATATATTAGAAACTTTATCATTTATCTTTCTGTTTCTTTATCTCTTCCAGCATTTTCATCACCTCTTCAACTTCCTTCATATCGAGGTTTTTATTTTCTGAAAAAAAATTGACAACCTGTTTTAAAGAATTCCCAAAATAATTTTTTGTTAACCTGTTTAATTGCCCGTTACGGTACTCTTCTTTCGAAATTAACGGGTAATACTCGTAAGTTTTCCCGTAGGCCTTAAAACCAACAATTTCTTTTTTTACAAGTACACGTACAATTGTAGATACCGAGTTGTACGGTGGCCTGGGTTCAGGAAAATGTTCAAGAATATCGTTTATAAATCCTTTCTCAATCTTCCAGAGTATCTGCATTATTCTTTCTTCCGCTTTTGTTAAAGTAACCATTTCGACTACAGTTTTAATAATCAGTACATCAAAACTATAACTTATTTTTAAATAATACAACTTATTCTTAAGTTATTTAACTTATTCTTAAATTACACAGTTGCAGTACACTTATTATCAAAACCTTACAATCACAGCAAAAAAAGCAGTAATAAATAAGATAACTATTTCGCTTCTTAAAAAAATGGCAGAAAATGCCGGAAGCAATATATCTACTTTGTCGATTAGAGGGATTAAATGATATTGGAATTTTATTCACAGGGTGACTCTTGGTCGTAACAAAAAGTCACCCGGTGAATTGCCTTTGAACTTAAATAATCGACAGTTTTTTCCCCACCTTAATAAAAGCCTCAACCGCTTTATCGATTTGTTCGGTTGTGTGCGCGGCCGAAAGCTGAACCCTGATGCGGGCTTTCCCTTTTGGTACAACCGGGTAAACGAAACCGATTACATAAACACCTTCTTTTAACAGTTCATCGGCAAATTTTACTGCCAGTGGAGCATCGTAAATCATTACCGGCACAATAGCAGTATCGCCTTTGACAATGTCGAATCCAGCAGCTTCCATTTTTTCGCGGAAGTGTTTTGCATTGGCCATAGTTTTGGCAGGTAAATCACCCGACGATGAAAGCATGTCGACAACTTTCAGCGTTGCTCCTACCGTTGCCGGTGCCAGTGTATTTGAAAACAGGTACGGCCGCGAACGCTGACGCAACATTTCAATTACCTCTTTTCTTCCCGAAGTGCATCCGCCGTTTCCGCCACCCATGGCTTTGCCGAAAGTCGTTGTTATAATATCTATCTCACCCAGCAATCCGAAATGTTCAGCTGTTCCACGACCAGTTTTGCCAATGTAGCCCGTTGCATGCGAGTCGTCGACCATAACCATTGCATCGTACTTTTTTGCCAGTTCCACAATTTCCGGTAGTTTGGCCATGTCGCCGTCCATAGAGAAAACCCCGTCGGTAACAACTATCCTGTATTTGGCTTCCAATCCATCTTTCAGGCACTGCTCCAACTCATCCATATCGGAATGTTTGTAACGGAAACGCTGGGCCTTGCATAACCGCACTCCATCTATAATTGAAGCATGGTTTAGTTCATCAGAAATAATTGCAGATTCAGGTCCCAGAAGCGGCTCGAAAACACCACCGTTGGCATCGAAAGCAGCTACGTATAAAATCGTGTCTTCGGTTCCTAAAAACTCAGATGTTTTTTGTTCCAGCTCTTTATGAATTTGTTGTGTGCCGCAAATAAACCGTACGGAAGAAAGCCCGAATCCCCAGTCGTTCATTATATCTTGTGCAGCTTTAACCACTTCGGGGTTATTTGCCAGTCCCAGGTAATTATTGGCGCAAAAATTCAGCACCGTTTCCCCTGTCGACACCGAAATTTCGGAACTTTGCGAAGAGGTTATTATTCGTTCCGATTTAAATAATCCCTGCTCTTTTAGCTCTTCCAGGGTATTCTGAAGGTCTTGCTTTATCTTTCCGTACATCTTATTAAGTTTTTAGTTTATTACAAATAAAAGGAATTCAATGAACTCTAACATTGATAAAAGGCAGAAAAATTAGTTTACAGACAAAGTCGCTGTTTTCAGCATTCCGAATTCCATCCGCCAACTGTTACTGATTACTGCGTCTGATCACTAATTTCTTCTATCTTTGCAAAAAATTATAAACGGTTCAAATGACAGATAAAAAAATACGGGTGCGGTTTGCCCCAAGCCCGACCGGGCCATTGCACATGGGAGGTGTAAGAACAGCACTGTTTAACTACCTTTTTGCAAAAAAACATGGTGGCGATTTTATTTTACGAATTGAAGATACCGACCAAACCCGGTACGTTTCGGGAGCTGAAGAATATATTGCTGAAAGTTTGAACTGGTGTGGATTAACACCTTCTGAAGGACCGGGCATTGGCGGTAATTTCGGGCCATATCGTCAGAGCGAAAGAAAAGAAATGTATAAAAAATACGCCGACCAGTTGATAGAAACCGGCTGGGCCTATTATGCTTTCGACACTCCTGAAGAAATTGCTGCACTCAGACAAAAGGCTGAAACAAACAAAGAAACCTTTTCATACAGAATTGGCACCCGCGAGAGACTGAATAACTCGCTTAATTTGTCAGAAGAAGAGGTTAAGCAAAAAATTGAGGCAGGCGAAAATTACGTAATTCGTTTTAAAATGCCCGAAGATACCGATGTTACCGAAGAAGATTTAATTCGCGGCAGCGTAACTTTTAATACCACCAAAAGTCTCGACGATAAAGTACTTTTTAAGTCGGACGGGATGCCAACCTACCACCTGGCCAATGTGGTTGACGACCACCTGATGGAAATTTCGCATGTTATACGCGGCGAAGAGTGGCTGCCATCGATGCCGCTGCACGTATTATTGTACAAAGCTTTGGGTTGGGAAGACACAAAACCACGTTTCGCTCATTTACCATTAATTTTAAAACCAGTTGGTAAAGGAAAACTAAGCAAGCGTGATGGCGACAAAATGGGATTCCCGGTTTTCCCTCTTGAATGGACCGACCCAAAAACCGGCGATGTTTCACGTGGCTACCGCGAAGATGGTTATTTCCCGGAAGCTTTTATCAACCTGCTTGCATTGCTGGGCTGGAACCCGGGAACAGAACAGGAGTTTTTCAGCCTCGATGAACTGAGCGAAGCTTTCAGCCTCGACCGTGTGGTTAAATCAGGTTCGCGTTTCGACCCCGAGAAAGCCAAATGGTTTAACAAACACTATTTCCAGGCAAAATCTGTTGGAGAACTTTCGGAATTGTTTAAACCTGTTTTAACGGAGAAAGGTGTGGATGCAAGTGATGAAAAAGTAACTGCAGTGGTTACTGAAATTAAAGAACGCTGCGAGTTTGTCGCCGACCTCTGGGAACAAAGTTTTTACTTTTTTGAAGCACCAAGTTCGTACGACGAAAAAACCGTAAAAAAACGCTGGAAAGAAGATACACCCGATAAACTTTCTCAGATTGCAGAACTGTTTGGTAAGGTAGAAAACTGGAAGGCTGATTCAATTAAAGAAGCTTTCTCTGAATTCATGAACGAAAAAGAGTGGGGCTTTGGGATGATAATGAATCCGCTCCGGTTAAGCCTTGTTGGCGGCAACATGGGCCCCGACCTTTTTGTAATTTGCGAGTTGCTTGGGAAAGATGAAACCATTTCCCGGATAAAAGCTGCAATTGAAACAATTGGATAAATCCATAAAATCTAATTCATAAAAAACCCGGCAATAAACCGGGTTTTCTATTTGTTTTCAAATCGTTTATTTCCTCTTCTTTTTCAATACAAAGAAAACCACTCCAGCAACTACCACAACTGCAATGATAATAATTATTGTTGTGGTGGAACCTGACGACTGGCCAACATCTGCCAATAAATCATCTTCCATATAAGAGCTGTCCTGTGCCCCAAGGTTTTCAATATATGTTCCCTCGTCCTGTGCCATCAGCATGGCAGGCAAGCTCATTATAAACAATCCGATTAATGCTAATACTCTTTTCATCTTCACCTAAATTTATTGTTATTAATAATTATTCATTCTCTACTCATGAGATCCCTCGACTACGCTCGGGATCAGTTCGTCTAAATAATTTTAGAACTAAAATCATAGTCTCACTGATTCAATTTTTCTTTCACTTTTTTCAGCAACGGAGCTGCATTCCGGTACCGCGGATTTACCTCAATAAGCTCATTTAATACTACATATGCCCCGTTATAATCGTTCCGGTTATACAGCTTTTGTGCTTCGAGCAGGTATAACGGTTCGTAATAAGGGTGTATTGCCCTTGCCTGCTCCAGTAAACTGTCTAACTCATTAAACTGATTCTGTGCCAGTTTTAAATTCGCCAAATTTACAAATAACCAAACATTATTCGGATCATTTTTTAATTCTTCAGATAAAAGTCTTTCACCTTCGTCCCAGTTTTGCTTTTTAATTTGAGTAATTCCTTCAAGATCCTTCTTATCCCCTCTTTTCATTATTACCACCAGCGGATTTCCTTTATGATAAAATGTTTTTACAATTTTTTTCGACTGCCATGTGTTATTTTTCAATTGGTACGGATGAATATAATTCACTCCAAACAAACCGTAATCCCAATCGACAGAACTTCTTTCCAGGTATCTGGTGTATTTAAAATCGATATTCGGTATCTTCTCAAAATAATTGGGGAGTTGGCAATTAACTGCCACTACTGCCTTTTCTTTACCAATCTCTTTAATCAAATACTCCGATGCTTTTTTAATCCCGTGAAAATAGTAGTCGTATTCGTAATTGCTCCAGGCATTTTTGTTACCTCCCAAAATGGAATTAAAGTAAATATAATCGGCCGGGAAAGTACGAGCCTGATGTTTTAACGGCAAAATCATGAGAATAAAAAACGAAACGATTACCGGAATTTTTATGGTTAACTTTGAAAAAGCTTTTACCATTGAATAAAAACCCAGAGAGGCCAAAACCACCATAATTGGCACAACAAAAAGCATTTGCCTTATTCCGCTGTATAAATTCGAACTAATTGCGATAACATAAACCACAGGGAACAAAAGGGTAAAAAAGACGAACAACTCTAAAAAGAGTTGTTCGCTTACTGGTTTAGAAAATTTATAGGTTAAAAAGGCTATAAAGAATATAAATCCCAGAATAACAAATTCCGGGGTTGAAATGGCAATCCATTTTACCAGGTAATCCCAGGGTAGTTGTGAACTCCAGATTACCTCGCCTCCAAAAATCTGTTTAATACTTACTTTGTAGTGTTCCATCACCGAAAGGCTTTCGAGGGGATTTCTGAATACATCCTGCAAGGCGAAGGGCCAGAAAAGTAATCCTGCAAAATAACCGATAAGAATGATTACGATTCCCTGGCCCAAAAACCTTACAAAACTAAGTTTAGTTGAAACAATATACTTAAGTAAAAAAGGCTTCAAAATTATGATTGCAACTATGCCCAGTCCCAGGTAGGCGAACAACAGAAGGCCTCCAATACGGACCGAGCAGGTAAATGCAATTGCCAAACCTAAAAATATGGCTGTCAACCATTTTGGTTTTGGCAATTCCTTTAAAAACCGGAGAATAAAATATATTCCGGCAGCATAACCCGTTGCAAAAGGTATATCTTTCAGGTTGCCGAATGCCTGCCCAAACAAACGCGGAGTGACAAGCAACGAAACAACAACAATTGCCGAAACCCACCAAGAGCCACTCAGTTGTTTCCCCAACAATCCGGAAAATAATAGAAGCAACCAGAAAAAAACAGCGCCTGTATAATGTCGTGTTAAAAATTCATCCTCAATATTAAATACACGGTTAACCAGTGCTGTGAAATTATCAACCGATTGTCCGTAGTATTTCAAATTTGTTACGGGTGTATTGAGGCACGATGCATCCTCCCCTCCTGTAAAATACCAGTTTACCACCTTTTTTGCATGTGGATAATGCAATTGTTCGTCGACATTTACTGCGGCATGCGGCGCCAACAATGCAAGTACCAGGCCGGCAACAACCAGGCTGATAATGAAAGCATTTCGTGCAGTTAATATGTCAACAATTTTATTCATTCGTTTAATATTGTCTACTTTCAGCGGTAACTCATGGAACTCGCATATAGCTTAATCATACTTGCTCGCTTCATAAACCTCGTCAATCAAATATGTGGGACGTTTTTGCACCTCTTTGTAAATACGATAAATGTATTCGCCAATTAATCCTAAAAACGTTAGTTGAACAGATCCGAAAAAACTGATTGCCAAAAACATGGATGACCACCCAAGTGGAGCAATCCCTGTAAGTTTTGATACCAGTGTGTAAATAATTGCGGCCAGAAATATAACAATCCCCAACAACCCCATATAAAGACATGCTTTAATGGGCCATTTCGAAAAAGAATAGATGGCATCGGCAGCCAGGGCGAACAGCTTTTTGCGGTTCATTTTAGCTTCACCTTCAGGGCGATCCGGACGGTCGTACAAAATAAAATCGTGGCGGAAACCAATAAAGTTTCGTATTCCGGGAAAATAGCGGTTGTGCTCGGTAAATTGCAAAATAGCCTGAACCGCTTTCTGATTTAAAATGCAGAAGTTACCGGTTCGCTCAACCTGGTGCCCTTCGGCAATATTTCTGAATATTTTATGAAATACCCGGATGTAAAACCGTTTCGAAAATTTCTCCTTCCGTTTTTTACGCATCGCAGAAACAATATCCACTTTAGATTCTTTCAGTTTTGTAAACAACTGTGGAATTAACTCCGGCGGATCCTGAAAATCGCCGTCCATCATAACCACATAATCGCCTTTAGCGTGTTCCAAACCGGCTGTAAGTGCAGGTTGTAACCCAAAATTTCGTGACAAAGAAACTATCTTAAGTTGCTTGTTTTCATTCCTAAATTCAAGGAGTTTTTCAAGGGTATCGTCGGTACTCCCGTCATCAACACACACTATTTCGAAAGTTTCACCTGTCGATTGCAGGTTTCGGGTAACTTCGGTCATTAACCGTGTCACCAAAATGCCTTCGTTTAATAATGGTATTACAACTGAAATCATCATTTTTCTTTTTAAGCTTTATGTTGCGTTCCGGGAACAGGCACAGGAAATTCCATATCTACCGGCCCCAGTTCGTATTTATCGGGTCCCAGCCTTTCGGTTGAGTTCATCATATCTTCCCAGGTAACCTTTTGCCCGGTGTAAGCAGCAGTTCTTCCCATAATTGCAGTTAGGGTAGAAACAGCAGTACGTTCCGCTTCAACAACCGGAGTGTTGTTACGGATTGACGTTACCAGGTGAATGTGTTCCTGTACATAAGGAGAAACTTTTACTACTCCTGTTGATCGTCCGTCTTTATTCTTCGGATATTCGTATGTCCATTTTACCGAGCCGTCGGGATTATAAATTGTGTTTTTGCAATTGGTATAACCTTCTGTTCCCACAATACGTTCTCCCAAAGCGTTTGCGCAACCATCCATCTGGCGCGAGAAACTATGTGAGAATACACCGTTCCCGAAATCGAAATCTATACTGAAAAAGTCGTATTGGTCGCCGGTCAGCCGGTGGTGTCTTCCACCAAATCCAACAGCTTCAACGGGGTGTTTTCCCATAAACCAGTTTACAATATCAATGTTATGAACGTGGGTATCGAGAATGTGGTCGCCACACAGCCAAGAGAAATTATTCCAGTTACGCAGCATGTATTCCATATCGCTCCAACCCTCTTCTCGTGTGCGAAACCAAACATGCGACTGCATCCAGAATGCTTTTGCCGAAACCAACTCTCCAATGGCTCCTGAGGCAACCTGTTTGTAGGTTTCAATATAATCGCGCTGGTGGCGGCGTTGGGTTCCGGTAATTACTGACAATCCCATATTTTCAGCTTTTTTTGCCGTAGCCATAATTTGCCTTGCTCCAACCGGATCGACACAAACAGGTTTTTCGAGAAATACATGTTTTTTTGCCTGAACAGCAGCGTCGAAGTGTGCCGGACGAAAATGTGGCGGTGTTGCCAGAATCACAACATCCAAATCAACTTCGAGCAGGCTTTTATATGCATCGAATCCCCAGAAACAATTCTTTTCGGGAACTTCAACACGTTGTTTTTTTAACTTCTCCCGGCTGTCCCAAACCTTATCTTCAAAAACATCGGCAAGGGCTACCAGCTCCAAATCGTTTCCTGCTGCCAAAAAGTTCAGAGCAGCACCGGTTCCGCGGTTACCGCATCCCACAAGGCCGGCTTTCAGTTTTTTACCATCCGGTGCCTGATCGAGCAGTGGCGGAAATTTGTAATCAACTTGTTTTGTCTTCGAACTGCAAGAACTCAGAGCTTTCATTCCAACCACTCCGGCAGCACCAATTAGTGCTGATTTTTCCAGAAAATTCCTGCGCGATAGTTGATTCTTATTCATGATAATTTATTTTTTTCCTGGATTAATTACTTCGGCATTGTACTCGCACACAACCCTAAAACCAACGCTTTTCACATCGGAGTACCACCAGATACTTTTCGGAATTTGCGGGTCGGTAACCAACCATGCCTCGGTTCGTGTAAAATCGCGGCGGGTAACACGTAAATCTTTGGCCGTATTTCTGAAGGAACCACCCCGAACTACGTGTTCTGCACCATTTCTTGGCCCCCGAGGATTTTTAACAACTCCTTTCGGATATTTACCGTAAACTTTCGGATCGTAATAATCGACACAAAACTCAGCAACATTCCCCAACATATTTTTCAACCCAAACGGATTAGCTTCAACTATTTCCGGAGGTTGGGTTTTATTAGGACTGTTTTCGTTGTATATTACGTATTTGCTGATAACTTCGGTATTTGTGCCAAACAGTTTCTTCAGAAATCCTTCCGATTCGTAATCTTTTGGCGAACCCTCGAAGAAATAGGGAGTATTTGTACCACCACGGGCAGCATATTCCCATTCGGCTTCGGTAGGTAACCTGTACTTTCGACCTGTAACCTGTGTTAACCACCGGCAATATGTTTCAGCGGCATGGTGGCTCATAGTAATTGCCGGGCGCGATCCTTTGCCCCAGCCCTGATCAGGAGCTCCCCATGGAGGAGTAGCACCTGAAATACCATCGGTTTCTTCGTCGACCTCTTCTGCCTCTTTTCTTCCCTGAGAAACAGTTGCATTAAAAAATGCCAGGTATTCGTTCCACGAAACTTCAATTTCACCCACCCAAAAACTATCAACTGCCACTTCACGAACCGGCCCCTCATCAGATCTTCGATATTGTTCATTGGCAGGGCTTCCCATTTTAAACTGCCCACCCGGGACAGCAACCATTTTAAACGAAACGGAAGTTTCAGGAATTTTCTCTAAAAATGTTTCAAACTTCGCAACTTCGGTTAATTCTGTAAATATCTCCTGAGAACCAGACGTTTCTTCGACCAAACTTAAACTCTCTTCCCCCCGATAATGCCCCATATTATGGTGGCACTGCAAACAAGAACTGTTTTCAGAATCGCGTAAATATTTAATATGTTGCTGGCATCCCTGCTCACTTAAAGTTGAGGGGAACATGTTTGAATGGCATTTTATACACCCGTCCTCATAAACGAATCGCTGGGCTACTTCCATCGAGCGTTTTTCTGTCCAGTCAATTTCTCCAGGATCCATGGTTAAATGAGCATACAAATCATGTAATCCATGGTAAGTTTTACGGGCCAAAAATTTGCTTGTTTTTTCTTCTGGCGGAAGATGACAATCAACACACTTTACTGATACTCCACTTGGGGTGTTGTGATGAACTGATAATTTCCAGGTGGTTTCGGCATGGGGATGAACATGGCACGAATTACAAAATTCGTTGCTTGATGTATATTGAATGGTTTTATTAAACAGAAGCAAAAAAAATATTACACTTAAACCTCCCGCAACAAACAGGAGATAATGTTTTCGCTTGATATTTTTTTCTGTCATCCCGGGAAATATTTGATACAATTATAATCGCGCGAGGTTAGCCAAACATTAACCAAAACCATATTACTCAATTAATTCATTCTTAATTGAATCTTAATTTTTTTGTTAAGTAGCTGAGTAAAATCAAGTTACACATTACTAATAATTCCTCAAAAAAATCAGACTTAATTTAAAAAGTGATATATTTGGAAATAAAATAATTTCAAATTAAGTGGTGAGGCAAACTTAATTTTAAAAGAAACAAGTGTCTGAAAAAATTCGAAATATTATCATTTTAATTAGTGTAATTATTGGGCTTACACAACTCGAATTAAAAGCCTCTGATTTTACTGAAAATACTTTTTTGATTGCAGAAATAAATGCACAGAATTACAACAGCAACCGGCTGTGGAACTTTGTTGGTGACAACAAATGGTCGGGCATTAAATTGGAACTGGATACACTGGAACATGAAATAGTTTTAGCAAATACAAATACTCCATTAAATATATTTCTTGAAAAAATAAACACTATTGTTACGGCAGATGATTCGAAGCTGATTCCTGTATTTTTAAATTATTCAGGAGATGTACTGCTTCTTGATTCTGTTATAAATAATTCAGAAATATCGTCGCGAACTTTTTACCTGCCACAGGGAGAAGCCTGGCCGGCATTAGATTATCTTATACAGGCAAAACGACAGGTCCTTTTTTTTATTAGTGGTAATTTTGTGAACGAAAGCCGGGTTTTACACGCCATAGAAAATTATGCCTTTCAGATTTCAGCCACACAGTTAGCGGCATATTCTACTACATTGGAAAATACTTCGAATATCAACAAGGAACTGCTTATCATCGAAAATTTCGACCAACTTCCAACCGAAGTCCCTCCAAACCGGCTAAGCAGAAACCTGAATCCAGATTATATTAATAATTTACTTGAAAACTGGAAAAAATTTGGTAAAAAGCCCAATTTCCTTTTAGTTGGAAATAACAATGTGTTTAATTTCGATTTTATAATTGACCAGCTAAA
This sequence comes from Bacteroidota bacterium, assembly GCA_039714235.1. Lineage (GTDB taxonomy): Bacteria > Bacteroidota > Bacteroidia > Bacteroidales > Prolixibacteraceae > Draconibacterium. The sequence continues at coordinate 17,468 of JBDLJS010000039.1, forward strand.
TTCTTTTCAGGCTATTAAAGGACAGGTACGAATTTCGGGAAAAAACCTTGAGAGAGTGTACTGGAAAAATCCTGATATTTTGGTAACGGGGGGGGAATTTAGTATCCCGTATCGCGGGGGCGAGGAAGTTATTCTTTCGCCTTTTGCTCCCGGCTACCAGATGACGCCGTACCAGATTATTGTTACCAGTGAAATGGTAGTCCCTGAAAACTTCCGTATACTGGCAAATCCATTAGAATTGGCTGAAGGATTACAAGGAAGTTTTCGATTTGACGATGTTATTCGGGACGAGTTAAATCCGGAAAAAATATTTGATGGTACAGGATACTCTTTCACTGAAGATATTGAAAGGGGCAGTGTTTTGCGTCTTCCTGAAAATGCTAATATAAACCTGGGAAATCCTGATAATTACGGGCTTCCAAACAGCAGCTTTACGGTTAGCTGTTTTGTGAAATTTACCGATATTATGGAGTTTGGCGACAATGCAATAATGGGAAATGCGGAATCGGGTTATCGGCGCGGCATGCACCTGGTATTGCGTTCGGGGCATCCTTATTTCGGATTATGGGCAAACGATTTTATGTCTGACGAGATTCTGGAAAACAATACCTGGTATCATCTGGCCTGGCGTTACATTCTTGAAACCGGCGAGCAGGCTATTTTCCTAAACGGGCAGTACATTGGCAGTTCCGACGGGCACCCACCTTACTCCGGAACAAGCGATATTCATGTGGGAAGTGCAATTTCGCAGGGGGCAAGTCTGAGGGGCTACATCGACGATCTTTACATTTGGGACCGTCCGCTGGGCAACGACGAAATTAATCGCCTGGCTTTAGACGAAGAAATTGAGATGTTAAAAGAAACAGAAAAAGGAGACTGGTTCTCAAAAAATTTCTTAACTATCATTTTTGTAATATCCGGACTGATTATTCTTATTATCATTGGTTTAGTTCGATTCAGAAAAGGTTCTAAAAAAAATACATTAGCAGCAAACGCTCCGGTTACACCAAATAAAAACCAGGTTCAACTTTTTGGTGAGTTCAGAGCCATAAATTCTGAAGGGAAAGACATAACCGAATTGTTTACTCCCAAGGTGAAAGAACTTCTATTGTTTACACTTATTTACACTTTAAAAAATGGAATTGGTGCATCGGTAACCGAAGTAAACGATATACTTTGGGAAGGCATTAAGGGGAAAAAAGCAGCCAACAACAGGGCAGTTACGCTTAATAAGCTCAGGAAAATTCTGACTCAGTTTAATGCAATTGAGATTGTCTCAAACAGTGGATATCTTCAGTTTAAATCGTCTGGAATTTTTTTCAGCGATTACCTGGAGGCATTTCGTTTATGCCAGATTCCTGAAGGAATGACAACCAGACAGTTGGAAACTTTTTTTCACCTTGTTAAAAAGGGCAGGTTACTTAAAGGAATTGACTGGCCATGGCTTGACGAAATACGCGGATTTACAGGCAACCAGGTTATTGATAACCTGATAAAACTAGCATCTGTTTATAAAAAACAAAACAGGCCAAAAGAGGTTGAAGCTTTGGCCCTGCGAATTCTTGATTATGACGATTTGAATGAAGAAGCCATATTTCTGCAAATATGGGCTCTGCAAGCATCGGGGAACACACATCTGGCTAAATTCAACTTTAAGTCGTTTTGCTCGAAATACGAGAAAAGCATGAGTGAACCTTACTCAATGGATTTTAACCAATTCACTGCATTTTACGCCGAACAGCTTTAAATTTGCCCGACCCGCTCCAGCTCAACCGAAAAATGCCTCATAATTGGTGCTTCATATTTAATTTTATAGCCGGTTTTTATTGATTCTCTTCTGTCAAAAATATTTTTCAGTGCCACTGCTACCACATCCATGTGGTTGTTTGTATATGTTCGACGAGGAATTGCCAAACGTAACATTTCCAAATGCGGATATCGGTTTTCTCTGGTTACAGGGTCGCGGTCGGCAAGCAGAGTACCTACTTCAACACCACGTACGCCAGCTTCTAAATACAATTCAATTGCCAGGGTCTGCGCAATGTATTCTTCTTTCGGAACATTGGGAAGAAACTTTTTGGCATCGATAAAAACTGCATGTCCGCCAATTGGCTTCTGTACAGGGATATTCCATTCTATAAGTTTATTACCAAGGTAGGCTACCTGCTGAATCCTGTTTTCCAGGTAGTGTTCATCCGTCACCTCGTTGAGGCCAACAGCAAGGGCATTCATGTCGCGACCAGCCATCCCTCCGTAGGTATTAAATCCTTCGTACATGATATTAAAAACCGATGCCTGTTTATACATCTCTTCATCTGTCATGGCAATAAAACCTCCAATATTTACAATACCATCTTTTTTACTGCTCATGGTCATTGCATCGGCATACGAAAACATTTCGGCAACAATTTCCTTTATGGATTTATCTCCGAATCCCTCTTCGCGCTGCTGAATAAACCACGCATTTTCGGCAAAACGTGCAGAATCGAAAACTACTTTCACATCATATTTCGCCGATAAGGCAGAAACATCACGAAGGTTTTGCATCGACACAGGTTGTCCGCCCGAAGTGTTACAGGTCAGGGTGACAATCACCATCGGAATTTGCTCATTGCCAAATTCTGAATATACACGTTCCAGTTTCACTAAATCAATATTTCCTTTAAAGGGGTGTCTCGATTCGATATCGAAAGCTTCGTCAATGGTACAATCAATGGCTCCGGCTTTTCTGAATTCGATATGCCCTTTGGTGGTATCGAAATGGCTGTTGCCGGGAACCACATCGCCTTCTTTTACCAACACAGAAAACAGTACATTTTCAGCTGCACGCCCCTGATGGGTAGGTAAAAAATGGTCAAACCCTAATATCTTTTTAATAGCATTTTTCAGGTTATAATACGACGATGAGCCGGCATAACTTTCGTCACCGGTCATAAGTGCCGCCCATTGGCTGTGGCTCATTGCTCCTGTTCCACTGTCAGTTAACAAGTCGATATATACCTGTTCACTTCTAAGATTAAACAAATTATATTTAGCAGCTTTTATCCACTCATCACGTTGTTCGCGGGTAGTGCGGTAAATGGGTTCAACCATTTTTATTTTGTATGATTCTGCAAAAGGTAATTCCATAATAATTCTTTAAAAGTTAGAAAATGTAGAAATAAAAAATGCAGTTGTCAGATAGGATTAACTGGCAACACTAAGAATTATAGGAATGGAAATGCGTCCCTGTTTTTGATATTCAGGAAACTACGGTTGTGAAGAAAAATTGCAAATAAAAAACGAATCATCACAGATGTTTTTCGCAAAATTATAAATGAATTTGCAATAATTGCTGGATAAATATCAGGCTTTATTATTTCTCAAATAATTTCCTGAACACTTTTTTGTAAAAAATCGCGTGAATAATAATCCTTGTCTACAATTTCACCGTTCCAAACCACAATATCGAGGTCGATGCAACGGGGGCCAAACTTTGGTGCGGTACGGTTGCGCCCCAACTGATCCTCGATATTTTTCAATAAACCATTTAGTTCGTTTCTGCTTAAATCGGTTTTAATTTTTACTGCGCCGTTGGTATAATCAGGTTGGTTTTTTATTCCGATAGGTTTGGTTTTAATTAAAGAGGATACTTTTATTACTTCAACTTTGTTTTTCAGAATCTCCAATATCTTTGGGATATTTTTATTTGCTTCAATGTTGGAGCCGATACCGATGATTGCAGTAACTTTATTCATCGTGAAGCCTCCATTTCAACCGAAACCGATTTGGCAAAACGGAGCGCATGTGGTTTGTCAACTTCTACCCGCGCCCATTTAACTTTTTCATCTTCCAATATCAAATCGAGAATACTTTTTGTTAGTACTTCCAATAATTTAAACTGCCCTTCCTGTACATGAGTTATTACTTTTTTTGTAATTGTTTTATAATCGAATATATCGAGAGGTTCATCGGTTTCCATGGCCGATTGTGGAATTTCGGTTTCAATTTCGAGATTAATAATAACATCCTGCTTATTCACCAATTCGTCGGGATTAAAGCCAATGTAAGTTCTGATGAGAAGATTTTTTACACGTATTTTTGCCATAGTTTATTTGTTTATTCCCAGGTTTTCGCCACCATCGGCAAACAGCAATTGTCCGGTTAAGTGGTCGTTCTCTAAAATAAAATCTATACTTTTTAAAATCGGTACTACTCCTACCGGTTTTTTCATCGGTGTATTTAGAGCCATTTCTTTCAGGTAATTTTCATCTTTATTTTCAGGTGGTAAAGTTGCACCCGGTGCGATTGCATTTACACGTATTTTGGGAGCAAACTCCAATGCAGCCATTTTAGTCAATTCCCACAATCCTTTTTTTGAAAGCGAATAGGCTGCAAAATCCGATTTATTGGAAGTTATCCGTGTATCAACCAGGTTAATAATGTTTCCCTGCTTGCAATAGTTCGCAAAATCGCGCATTAAAATGAAAGGAGCTCTCAGGTTCACATTCAACTGGTTATCGAATAACTCTGTTGAAGTTTCCAGTAAAGAACCTTTATCGAAAACCGATGCATTATTTATTAATAATTTAAAAGTCCCGGATTCAGAAATTATTCGCGGAATTAAACCAATAACTTCATTAACATTGGAAAGATTGGCCTTTACTGGTTCAAACTTCTGCCCTGCAAATTTTGATGATAGCTGTTCAACCAATTGTTCTGCCTCATTAACCGAAGTATTGTAATGAATAATAATATTCCACCCTTTTTCTGCAAGATAACTGGCTATTGTTTTGCCAATTCGTTTTGAGGTACCTGTTATAAAAGCAGTCCTGTTCATTCGGAAAAGTTAGCCAATTTGTATTACAAAACGGATATCCTTTTCAAAAAGTTTAGTTCTAATGGTTGCGTTGCAATTGAAATTGAGAGCATCCTGATAGCCTCTACCCGATCCGTCAATTAACGGACGGGAGTTGACGGAACAAGAATCCAGGAGTTATCGAAGTAAAAAAACCGCTTCCTGGCGAGTCTTTTAATTTATCTGTTAAACGAATTCAATTTACTAAGATATTTCCCGATAATATCGAACTCAAGGTTAATAACCGTTCCCACTTTAAAAGTATGGAAATTGGTTATTTCCTGAGTGAACGGGATTATTGCTACCTGAAAAGAGTTTTCTTTTGAATTTACAACTGTAAGGCTGACGCCATTAACTGTTACCGAGCCTTTTTCAACGGTCATATAACCTTTTTGGGCGGCTTCCAAATCGAAGTCGTATTCGAAAGTGTAGTACCAGCTACCGTCGGCTTCTTCCACTTTTGTACAGGTTGCAGTCTGGTCAACATGCCCCTGAACAATGTGACCATCCAAACGGCCATTCATCATCATACTACGCTCCAGATTCACTTTCGAGTCCACTTTCAACAATCCCAGGTTCGATTTTAAAAGTGTCTCTTTAATCGCAGTTACTTTGTATTTTTTTTCTGCTTTATCAACCCAAACCACTGTTAAACACACTCCGTTGTGCGACAGGCTCTGGTCAACCTTCAGTTCATCAGCAAATGAGCAGGTTAATGTAAAATGTACATTCTCCTGGTCTTTTTTTATCGCTGTTACTGTTCCGTATTCTTCAACAATTCCTGAAAACATGATATAAGTAAAAAGTTAAAAGTGTAAAGTCAAAAAAATATGCAAATGGAAGATTATATCACTGACCACTCAATACCATCTTTGGTGTCTTTTAGTTCAATCCCAAGTGCTTTTAAATCATCGCGGATTTTATCGGCTGTTGCCCAATCTTTATTTGCTTTTGCCTCTTTTCTTAAATTAATTAGCAACTCAACTGCACCAGATAAAACTTCGTTATCGCCCGAATCGGCTATTTCCTCTTCTTTCAATCCGAGAATATCGAAAACCATGGAATTATAAAACGACTTCAACTCCTCTAAATCATTTGCTGAAATCTTTTCTGTTCCGGCTTTTATTGAGTTTATCATTTTAACCCCGTCGAAAAGATGTGCAATGGCAATGGGGCTGTTTAAATCGTCGTCTAATGCTGCAAAACATTTTTCTTTTAACGATTTAAGGTCAACTGATGAAGTCCCCGAAACTGTTAATTCTTCAAGAGTTTTCATTGCAGACATTAATCGTTCCAATCCTTTTTCAGAGGCTTGCAGCGCTTCGTTCGAGAAATCGATGGTACTGCGGTAATGCGCCTGTAAAATAAAAAAGCGAATGGTCATTGGAGAATAGGCCTGTTCCAGAATCTCGTGGGAGCCTGTAAACAGTTCCAGTAATGTAATAAAATTACCCAGCGAACGGGCCATTTTCTGTCCGTTAATGGTAATCATATTATTATGCATCCAGTATTTTACTGCTTCCTTGCCCTGGCTTGCAGTCGATTGTGCAATTTCACATTCGTGATGCGGAAAAATCAAATCCATTCCGCCACCATGAATATCAAACTGTTCGCCAAGATATTTTGTGCTCATTACCGAACATTCGAGGTGCCAGCCCGGAAAACCGTCGCTCCATTGCGAGGGCCAGCGCATTATATGCTCAGGCGAAGCTTTTTTCCATAAAGCAAAATCGAAGGAATTTTTCTTTTCGCTCTGCCCGTCAAGTTCACGGGTATTGGTTTTTATATCATCAATGTTTCTGCCCGAGAGCTTGCCGTACTTATGTTCCTGATTGTATTTCTCCACATCGAAATATACCGAACCGTTCGATTCGTAGGCATAACCATTTTTCAGAATCGAATCAACCATTTCCTGTTGCTCGATAATATGGCCTGAAGCACGTGGCTCTATACTTGGAGGAAGCACGTTTAATTCGTCCATATTCCGGTGAAAAGTGTTCATGTATTTCTGCACAACCTCCATGGGCTCCAGCTGCTCCAAACGGGCTTTTTTTGCAATACGGTCTTCGCCTACACCTTCTACCTCATCTTCAAGGTGGCCAACATCGGTTATGTTTCGTACATAACGTACCTTATTTCCTAAAAAAGTAAGGTAACGAAACAGCAGGTCGAAAGTAATATTCGGACGGGCATGCCCAAGATGCGAGTCGCTGTAAACAGTTGGGCCACAAACGTACAAACCAACTTTGCCTTCAACCAACGGATTAAACACCTCTTTTTTGCGGGTTAATGTATTGTAAATTACAAGTGGATTTCCCATATCTGTCAATGAAATCGAAATTATTTTGCAAAGGTAAAAAAATGAGGGACAAATAGATTTATAATCCCAACGAAGGCTTTGCTATTCCTGAGGAACTGATTCCGCTTCACCACTGTTTTCCACAGGCTGTTCTTTTGCGGCTTCCTCCATTTTACTGAAATACTTTCTGTAAAAAAGTAAAATAGAAAATATACCAACGGTTATTGCCGAATCAGCAATATTAAAAACAGGCCTGAAAAAGATAAACTGAGTCCCCCCTTTATAAGGAATCCAATCGGGGTAACGGCCTTCGATTAAAGGGAAATAAAACATATCGACTACTCTGCCGTGCAGAAAACCAGCATAACCACCATCTTCCGGGAACAGCGTTGCAACCTGCCCGTAACTATGGTTAAAAATTATTCCATAAAACAAACTATCGATAATATTTCCGATGGCACCGGCAAAAATCAACGAAATACTCAGAATAAAACCAAACGGAATTTCTTTTTGGCGGGCAAGTTTAAACAGATACCAACCTATGGCAATTACTGCAAGGATGCGAAAAATGCTTAGAAAAATCTTTCCATATTCCCCGGCAAATTCGAAACCAAATGCCATTCCGTTGTTCTCCACAAAATGCAGGATAAACCAATTTTTAAACACCACAATCTCATCGCCAAGCGACATTGTGGTTTTAATCCAGATTTTTAATACCTGGTCGGCAATTAGTATAAAAAAGACAATTATCAGTGATTTTAAACTACGCGACATTCCCTATTATATTAAACTAAAATTGCCCTCCGAATATTCATCCACTGGACTTTTCGAAGAGCAACCTTAAATATTTTTCTTCTACTTACTTCTGATTCTTTTTCGCATCGATACAAAGCGTAGCATGCGGTACAGCACGTAACCTTTCCTTGGAAATCAGTTTACCTGTATCACGACAAATTCCGTAAGTTTTATTTTCAACACGTACTAAAGCGGCTTGTAAATGCTGAATAAACTTTAACTGACGCTGTGCCAACTTCCCTGCCTCTTCTTTCGAAAGAGTAGCAGCACCTTCTTCCAGTACTTTAAAAGTTGGCGAAGTATCGGAAATATCGTTACCATCACTTTGTGTTATGGAATTTCTGTACATTTCGTAATCTTCCTGAGCATTATCAAGTTTTTTAACGATTAACTCTTTAAACTCCAGTAACTCATCATCCGTATATCTATTTTTCTCTCCCATAATTAAAGGGTTTTAAGGTTCTAACGAATCCGTTTTAACAAGACGCTAAAATAATAAAAAAATAATATCATTCTTTTCGCCTGTTAACAATTATTTAAGTTATACAACATCTATTTTTTCTATAGCTATTAAGGCTATAACATCTTTATCAATTTCCACCTCTTTTGCCAAAGTTTTATCAACGCTATCAACCAACTCTAACGACTCAGCCAATGTTTGCGCACAAATGTATTTTTTATGGTTTTCGACTGCGTTATTAAACCCTACGTGTTTTGCAACAGAAAGTTTTATCCTGTCGGTAACTTCAAAATTGCTCTCTTTCCTAAGGTTCTGAATTTTATTTATGAATTCGCGTGCAATTCCTTCCTGTTTCAATTCTTCGGTTACATTTATATCGAGTGCAATGGTCATCTGCCCTTCAGTTGCAACTGTCCATCCCGGAATGTCTTCTGTCTGAATTTCAACATCTTTGAGAGTAAGAACAATCTTCTCATCGCCCGCTGCAATCTCATATTCTCCTGTATTTTCAAACTCTGAAATTACAGACTGATCCAACTGATTTACAGCACCTGCAATTTGCTTCATCAGTTTACCATATTTTGGTCCCAGGGTTTTAAAATTGGGTTTTATTTTCTTTTTAATTACTCCGGTTGTGTCCGTCAGAAATTCAACTTCTTTTACGTTCACCTCGGTCAGAATAATATCCGAAACTGCTTCGAACTGATCTTTAAAATGAGCATTCAGAACAGGAACCATAATTTTGGAAAGTGGTTGGCGTACCTTCAGTTTATCTTTACGGCGAAGTGCCAGAATCATGGAAGAAGCTTTTTGTGCAATGGCCATTTTCTCTTCCAGACCTTTGTCGATAACTGCTTCGTCGAATTTTGGAAAGTCAACCAGGTGTATACTTTGGTCTGTATCTTTGCCTGTAACCTTATTTAAATCGGCATGCAATAAATCGGCATAAAACGGAGCAATTGGCGACATTAATTTTGCCACAGTTGCTAAACAGGTGTATAATGTCTGGTAGGCCGAAATTTTATCGGTTGAGTATTCGCCTCCCCAGTATCTTTTACGACTTAAGCGCACAAACCAGTTACTCAGGTTTTCGGTTACAAATTCCGAAATTGCACGTCCGGCACGGGTTGGTTCGTAGTTTTCGTAACTATCAGCAACTTCTTTTATCAACGAATTCAGCAAAGAAATAATCCAGCGGTCAAGTTCAGGACGCTGCTCAACAGGAATTTCTTTTTCGGCATATTTAAAGCCATCTACATTTGCATAAAGAGCAAAGAAGTTATAGGTATTGTAAAGTGTTCCGAAGAACTTCCGTTTTACTTCCTCAACACCTGCAATGTCAAATTTCAGGTTATCCCAGGGCTGTGCATTGGTTATCATATACCAGCGTAATGGGTCGGAACCATATTTTTCAATAGTATCGAACGGATCAACTGCATTGCCCAAACGTTTCGACATTTTATTGCCCTTACTGTCGAGCACCAATCCGTTTGAAATAATATTTTTGAACGAAACGGATTCGCCAATCATTGTGGCAATGGCGTGCAATGTAAAGAACCATCCACGGGTCTGATCTACTCCTTCAGCAATAAAATCCGCCGGAAAAACATCACCGAATTCCTCTTTCCATTCAAAAGGATAGTGACGCTGTGCATACGGCATGGCACCTGAATCGAACCAAACATCAATAAGGTCGGGCTCGCGGAACATTTTTTGTCCCGACGGTGATACCAGCACAACCCTGTCGATATAAGGCTTGTGCAAATCTATTTTATCGTAATTCTCTTTCGAGTTATTTCCAACTTCAAAGCCTTCGTACGGATTTTCGGTCATGAATCCGGCTTCTATTGTTTTTTCAATTTCAGCCATTAATTCTTCGGTTGAACCAATACAGATTTCTTCCGATCCGTCCTCTGTTCGCCAGATAGGAAGCGGTGTGCCCCAGAAACGTGAACGGCTAAGATTCCAGTCGACCAAATTTTCCAGCCAGTTACCAAACCGCCCTGTACCGGTTGATTTTGGTTTCCAGTTAATGGTATTGTTCAGCTCAACCATTTTATCCTTAACGGCAGTTGACTTAATAAACCATGAATCGAGCGGGTAATACAAAACAGGCTTGTCGGTACGCCAGCAATGCGGGTAACTGTGCACATGCTTTTCAATTTTAAAAGCTTTGTTATCCTGTTTCAACATCACGGCAATGTCTACATCAACAGTCGATGCATCTACCTCCAGCTTATCGTCGTATTCATTCTTCACCGATCTTCCGGCAAAGTCGTGATATGTTTCACAATTGACGTACTTTTCAACAAAATCAGGATTAAGATTGGCCGATGGGTAGAACCTACCTTTTTTATCGACCAGCGCCTGCATTTTTCCTTCCGAATCTTCGACAACCAGCGGAACGATGCCATTTTGTTTTGCCACCCGGTCGTCGTCGGCACCAAACGTAGGTGCAATGTGTACAATTCCGGTACCATCCTCGATGGTAACAAAATCGCCGGTAATTACTTCAAATGCTTTTCCTTTAGGTTTTACCCAATCAATCAACTGCTCATACTGAATTCCTGCCAGGTCTTTACCTGAATATTCAGCAAGAATTTTGAACGGAATATTTTTATCTCCCGGTTTATAATCCTCAAATGGTAAATCAGCGTTTTTCGAGCTGAAATAAACAGGGAACAAATCTTTTGCAATAATAAGCGTAACAGGTAATGCGGAATATGGATTGAATGTTTTTAATTTAATATATTTAATACCAGGACCAACACAAAGCGCCGTGTTGGATGGCAAGGTCCAGGGTGTTGTTGTCCAGGCCAGTAAATATAAATCGGTATCAACACCATCATAAAGAAACTCCGATTTTTTGTTACGAACTGCTTTAAACTGGGCGATTGCCGTTGTGTCTTTTACATCGCGATAGCACCCCGGCTGATTTAGCTCGTGCGAGCTTAAGCCTGTTCCTGCAGCCGGAGAATAGGGCTGAATGGTGTAGCCTTTATATAGTAATCCCTTTTTGTAAATCTGGCTCAGCAGCCACCAGACCGACTCGATGTAACGGTTATCGAAAGTTACATACGGATCGTCCATATTTACCCAGTATCCCATTTTGCGGGTAAGTTCTTCCCACTCGCGGGTGTATTTCATCACCTCGGTACGGCAAGCCTGGTTATATTCTTCAACGGTAATTTTTTTCCCAATATCGTCTTTCGAAATGTTCAGGGCTTTTTCAACGCTCAGCTCAACAGGCAACCCGTGTGTGTCCCACCCGGCTTTACGGTGTACACGGTACCCCTGCATGGTTTTGTAGCGGCAGAAAATATCTTTAATAGCCCTTGCCATTACGTGATGAATTCCCGGCATTCCGTTTGCCGATGGCGGGCCTTCGTAAAATACAAATGTTTCTTTGCCTTCGCGTGTGGTAATACTTTTATGAAAAGTATCGTCTTCCTCCCATCTTTTTAAGACATCTTTGTTTATCTGAGATAAATCTAATTGCTTATATTCCTGAAACTTAACACTCATGAGAAATCTTTCTAATCTTCTGATTTTAAAAAACATGCAAATATAGGAATTTATTTTAGGGCAAAAGAAATTCAACCTATTTAAAATCATTAGGATTAACAAGGCTTAAACAAAATTCCGAACAGTTGTAATGCACTCTTTTTAAATGCTAATTTTACATTTCATCTAATTAGAAATATAAAACCAATTTAAACCATAAATTAATGAAACAACTACTTTTTATTTTATCAATATTCCTGTTTTTGGTAACACTCTCAGGGTGTGAAACCAAACAAAAAAAGCCACAACGCCCTAACATTTTATTTGCCATTGCCGACGATGCCTCGTGGAAACACTTTGGCGCTTATGGTTGCGATTGGGTAAAAACACCTGCATTCGACCGGGTTGCCAATAGCGGGATACTATTTACAAGGGCTTATACACCAAATGCTAAATGTGCACCGTCTCGCTCGTGTATTTTAACCGGCCGCAACAGCTGGCAACTGGAAGAGGCGATGAACCACTCGCCAAATTTCCCTGCAAAATTTAAAACTTATGCCGAAGCACTCGGCGAAAACGGTTACTGGGTAGGCAGCGTTGCCAAGGGCTGGGCGCCGGGCAATCCGGGAGAAATTAACGGTAAAAACCGACAATTGACCGGGCCAAAATTTGATGAATTTAAAACCACTCCACCTGCAAAATATATTAATAATAACGACTACGCTAAAAACTTTGAAGAATTTCTGGAAGCACGCCCTGAAGATCAGCCATTTTGCTTTTGGTACGGAAGCACAGAGCCGCACCGGCGTTACGAGTTTGAAGCCGGAAAAAAATACGGCGGAAAAAAGATAGAAGAAATCGATGAAGTACCGGCTTTCTGGCCCGATGTGGATACTATTAGACAAGATATGCTGGACTACGCTTTTGAGATTGAGTATTTCGACAGTCACCTTCAGAAAATGCTGCAAAAACTGGAAGAGATTGGCGAGTTGGAAAATACACTGATTATTGTAACGGCTGATAATGGAATGCCCTTCCCAAGGATTAAAGGCCAGGTTTACGAATATTCGAACCACCTGCCACTGGCAATTATGTGGCCGAATAGAATTAAAAATCCGGGGCGTGTAGTGAATGATTTTGTAAATTTTATTGACTTTACTCCAACTTACCTTGAAGTTGCAGGATTAACTGCAGAACAGGTTGGGATGCAACCAATAACCGGAACAGGTTTGACCGAAATTTTTAATTCGGGAAAAGATGGAACTGTAATTTCGGAACGCGATTTTGTTTTGGTCGGAAAAGAACGGCACGATGTGGGACGACCTGATGACCAGGGATACCCGGTTCGAGGTATTATAAAAGACAGATACTTGTACCTGCGTAATTTTAAACCCGAACGCTGGCCAAAAGGAAATCCCGAAACCGGTTACCTGAACTGCGATGGCAGCCCCACAAAAACCTATATTCTGGATACACGCCGAAAAAAAGGGATTACTGAATACTGGCAACTGAATTTTGGGAAACGTGTTGACGAGGAATTGTACAATATTGAAGAGGATCCTTTTTGTATGAATAATCTGGCAGAGGATGAAAATTTTTCTGCATTGAAAACAAAAATGGCAGAGGAACTGAATCAAAAACTAAGGGAACAGGGCGATCCAAGAATTTTAGAGAATGGCGATATTTTCGATAATTACAGATATTCGGGTGCCGTTCAAAATTACTACAACCGATTTATGGGAGGCGAAAAAATACCCGCCGGCTGGGTGAATGAATCGGATTATGATACGGATTTAGTTGGGAAGTAGTTGTGAAGGAATAAGTATCTTACTTTCTGAGTGATTTTACTTTTTTCATGAATTCTCTAACCCTTTCTCTGTCCACTTCATTTTCCCAGTTTCCATCCTTTTTAAACGATGAGCCGATGATAAATCCATCAGCAAGTTCCCGGTAATCCTGGATATTTTCCTCATCGATTCCGGAACCAATTAATACAGGGATCTGCACAGCATTTTTTACCGCTTTCACATCTTCAACAGATGCTTTCTCTCCTGTTGCCTGCCCGGTAATAATTATCCCGTCGCTTAAAAAGAATTCAGCAGCTTTGGCAGTTTCTTCAATCGAAATATCGCCGGATACTGCATGTGACGAATGCTTTTTCTTTACATCAGTAAAAACCTTAATATGCTCTGCGCCAATTTGTTTCCGATACCGCAACAGTTCGCCGGCGTCGCTGTTCATTATCCCCTCATCGGCCAAATGCCCGAAAACAAAACCCTCGGCACGGATAAATTCAAATCCGGCGGCCAATGCCACTGCCAGCGCCTCTTTGTTTGCCCCGGCCAAAATCTGAATTCCCAATGGAATATCAACAACCTTTTTTAATTCCAATCCTACCGCTGTCATTGCCGAAACTACCTCAGGCCCAACCTTTCTGTTCATGTAAGGGCGGTCGTGCATATTTTCAATCATAATAGTATCAACACCTTCTTCAAACAAAATTTTTGCATCAGAAACTGCTCCTTCGATTATTGATTCAACGGTTTGATTGTTTTTTGGAGTGCCAGGCAAAGCTCCTACATGCACCATTCCTATTATGTTTTTATTCAGTCTCAAAAGGAAAACGATTATGTTTTTGCTAAAGTTAATCTGAAATCAATTAAGATCGACATAATGATTTAAAAAAGTAAATTTGAAAATTGATTTTACATCCTATTTTGTATTTTTACCACAGTTTGTAACCTAAATCAGGTAATAATGAAAAACTTAATTTATCTCACACTTTTCGGAATTGTTTTTTCTTTTAGCTCCTGCTCTTCTCAACCCAAATTAAATTCACTTACAAAAAAAGAAATTAAGGATGGCTGGGAATTGCTGTTCGACGGAAAAACCACAGATAACTGGAAAACTTTTAACGGTGGCGAAGTGACCGGCTGGAAAATTATCGATGGTGTTTTGCATAATTCGGGCGTTGGATCGGACCACGGCGGCGACATAATTACCAAAAAACAATTCCAGAATTTTGAGCTCTACCTGGAATGGAAAATTGCACCTGAAAGCAACTCAGGGGTGTTCTTTCATGTTCAGGAAGGGTTGACCAATGCCATTTACGAATCGGGGCCGGAATACCAGCTGTTAGATGATAAAGGCTGGCCGACAAAACTGGAAGACCATCAGTATTCAGGTGCAAACTATGCCATGCACGTTCCGCAAAATGCCGAAGTTGTTCCAATTGACGAATGGAATACCACACGGATTATTGTAAACGGGGCACATGTTGAGCATTGGTTAAACAGTGTTAAAGTGGTTGAATATGAATTGTGGACCAGTGAGTGGGAAGAATTAAAAGCCAACAGTAAATGGGCTGAGATGCCAAATTACGGGATGGCAAAAAGCGGTCATATCGGGCTGCAGGATCACGGCGGGCTAACCTTGTTTAGGAATATGAAGATTAGGGAATTGTAATATACTAAAGTCATTCCCTCGAAAGAGGGAATCTCATAACCTAAACAGATTTCTGCTTTCACAGGAATGACAACTCGTTTGCGTAACTTACCCGATAAAAATTATCTTTACCCAAAAATATTAATATGGCATTTACTGCATTCAGGGATATGAAACCGTTCCCGCAACTTCTGTTTTCTGCATTTATTATTCTTGCAAGTTTTCTGGTTTTTCTGATACTCTCGCTGGGTTTTGCCATTCCGCTTTTTGGTATCGACTCAATTCTGAATATGCCCTCAATTGGCGATTTGGATAATCCCGGGAGCATAGCCATTTTAAAATATTTTCAGGTTGTGCAGGCCATCGGGTTATTTATTATTCCGCCGATAATCCTGGGTTGGTTGTTTCACGGAAAAATTGTTAAATATCTTTACCTCGATAAAACTTTCAGCTCATCTACCTTTCTGCTGGTTGTGGTACTGATGTTTTTTGCAGCACCATTTATCAATTTTGTTGGCGAACTAAACAGTAACATGAGTTTACCCGGTTGGCTCGAAGGTGTAGAGCGATGGATGAAAAATACCGAAGAAAATGCTGCAAAAATTACAGAAGCTTTTCTGAATGTGGAAACCACAGGCGGGTTACTGTTTAACCTGTTTATGATTGCCTTTTTGCCGGCCATTGGCGAAGAGTTGTTGTTTAGGGGAGTAATACAGAAAATTTTTACCAACATGACCCGTAACCACCACTGGGGAATATGGATTTCGGCCATTCTTTTCAGCGCCATGCACTTTCAGTTTTACGGGTTTGTGCCACGCGTAATGCTTGGGGCACTGTTTGGCTACCTGCTGGTTTGGAGTGGCTCGATGTGGCTGCCCATTGTTGGCCACTTTTTAAACAATGGCTTTGCAGTTATTGCGATGTTCTTTATTCATAAAAATATGCTGAATCCGGAGGTTGAGAATTACGGCTCTAGCAGTGGCAGTTATTATATGGCAATTATAAGTTTAGTGCTGACGGTTACTTTTTTATGGATGATAAAAAGAGAAAACAGCCGGAATGCTATAACAATATAATTTTATGTGTCTCCTGTTTAATGGGCGACCGAAAACGAACGGAATACATTCCCCGGGGTAAATCGGCAAGGCTAATTCTTGAAATCTTATTGCTAATTTTTATTGTTTTTTCGGTTACTCCCGACAGATTGATTATATCAATTTCATAATTAAAACTTTCATTGTATTTAGTTAAAAAAATATTTAAAATCCGGTCTATATTAGGATTTGGAAAAAGTAATACAGAGTTTTCAATGGAATCGGGCAATGTGCTCAAAAATTTACTTTTTATAGCATATTCTTCAATTCTACCATCCCTGCCAAGTTTCAACCAGCCATAAACAGTTTCTCCCATAACAGTTTTTCTGAAGCCCAATATCCCCTTACCTGAATGGAATTCACCCGAAGATGTCCAGTTAATAACACCACGATAGCTAGACCTATCAATCAGTAGCAACTCATCTGAAGACCAGTTATAGCTGTTATCGATTGTAGTATAAACCTGCAGGTTCATTGCAATACTATCATTTTCTGAATATATAATTTCGGTGCCATTTGAAGCAAACACAACAATATGAAGTTCTGAAGTATAGGGCTCCCATGCGATTACCTCTATTGTTAATTCTGTATGTCCGTCATTA
>JBDLJS010000040.1:0-34274 GCA_039714235.1 Bacteroidota bacterium
ATCCGAAAAAACAAATTTACGGTTAGGGGTTAAAGGTGGTTTTACAAACTACTCCAATAATCTTAATGCATACCAGACTTCCTCTTCGGGAACTGCCGATCCATTGTTCCAGGGAGAAATAGATACGAAGTTTATGCCCAATTTTGGAATAGGTGCATTTTTATACAGTAAAAGCTTTTATACAGGATTTTCGATACCCAAAATAGTATACAACGATTTTAAAAATAATTACAACAATTATTCATCACAGGCAGAGCTGAGACACTATTTCCTGATTGCCGGGGCAGTTTTTAACCTGGGCGAAAACCTTAAGTTTAAACCAACTTTCCTGACAAAAGCAATAAAGGGGGCTCCGGTAGAATTCGACTTTACGGCTAACTTTTTATTCATGGAAAAATTCTGGCTGGGAGCAATGTACCGCACCGGAGATTCGTTTGGTTTTATTGCCCAGTGGATTTTTGCCCAAAAACTCCGGGTTGGATATGCAGTAGATTTTTCGACAAATAATTTGAAACATTACAACAACGGAACCCATGAAATAATGGTATCGTATGAGCTAAGGTTTCTTAAAGAAAGATTTGTTTCTCCGAGGTATTTTTGAGGTAGTAGAATTTATCGTGATATCAAAATAAAGCAATCCATGCAGGGTTGCTTTTTCATTTATTTAAGAAGTTGGTAAAGTCAAATTGAAAACCTATGAATATCCTGCCTGCGGTCAGGCAAGCCTCTTAATTCATTAGACTTCTGCTAATTTTTATTCCATAGCTATGGTTAGATAAGAAAAACCGGGCCTTGCCACTAAAACCAATATGTCCCTCTCGAAATTCTTCTCAAACATTAAATAGCTTCCAATTGCTATTTCAATCAAGTTTTACTGCTTTAGAAAAATTAAACAAATTAGCAAACCATACAAGGTTACTGTAAAGCCTGATAAAATAAATTTATCGAAATTTCATAAAAGCTAAATCCATTGAGAATACACCTTTGCGAAAGTAAAAAACAGGAGTTATTCAAAGTGTGTTAACTGCTTTTTATTAAATATATTGTATTCTATATTAAATGTTGTACCTTGTATGTCAATTATATTAATGGACACTTTAAGACAAATTTTTAATCAAAAATAGTCTTATTCAAATTAATTAAATTATGTATTATGTTAAAAGAATAGTATTTGCTATTGTTGCAGTAGTTGTATTTATTGGTACAACTTACTCCCAGTCGATTACAACAGAAGTGTTTGCCAGTTCAGGGATGGACTTTAAATCGGACAACTCAAGCTTAAGCTGGACTTTGGGAGAAAACTTTATCGAAACATTTGAAATTAGCACTGGTATTCAAACCCTTGGATTCCATCAAACTTTTTTCAAAACTACTCAAGTTGAACCTCAACTTATGGATATAAACCTGCGGGTATATCCAAATCCATTCTCTCAACATCTTTATATTCATTCTACAAAAGAATCGGATAAAATGCATGTACAGATATTTAATTCTTTAGGGGAAAAAGTATTTGACCAAAAAATTTATCAGACAAACTCCTACCAGTTAAATCTGTCTGAACTTACAGATGGCATTTACTATTTAAAAATCATTTCAGAAAAAACCAAAAATTTTAAAATTATCAAACTTTCAAACTAATCCTATCATGAAAAAATCATTACTTTCTATTTTTATCACTTTATTGGCTATTTCCAGTGTGCTGGCGCAACCCCAGTTAATGAATTACCAGGGAGTTGCCAGAAATCAGGCAGGTCAGGTTGTTAGCAATCAGCAAATTGCACTTCAAATTAGTATTTTAACAAACAATAGCGAAGGGCCTGTTGTATATTCCGAAATACATCAGATTACAACTACAAAATTTGGCGTTTTTAGTATTCAAATTGGTGCAGGAATTCCGGGAACAGGCGATTTTGCAAACATTGCATGGGCAATCGATAACCATTATGCAAAAGTTGAGATGGATATTAACGGAGGTTCTAATTTCAGGGAAATGGGGATTACACAACTTCTCTCTGTACCGTACGCATTTCATGCTCAAACAGCAAATTCATTATTTAATGAAGATAAATCTGTTCTAAAAGGTGCTTTGCCGGGAGTAACAGCGCAAACCTGGTCGTTGTTTGGCAACCGGAAAACAGACCCTAACAAAGACAAACTTGGAACAACCGACGAAGCTGATCTGGTTTTTGTTACAAATAACATTGAAAGACTTCGGATTACCTCTACGGGTAAACTAATTACAGCCGATGGAGTTGGCTTAGAGTTAGGTGGAAATTTTGAAGTTAATGGCGACAGCACATATATTGGCAAAGATCTTTTTGTAGGTAGAAATGTTTTTTTGAATGTAAACGATGAGTTTTCCCCACTTGGCGAAACCTTTAATTTTGGTGATTTTACAGTTGAAGGAACAACAAAACTGAATGATTCTCTTTTTGTTACCGGTCCAACAATTTTAAATACTCTTTCTGTGTCTGGAGAAACTTCGTTTGAGAGTGAACTGGAAGTGAACGGAGATGGTTATTTTGCTAAAAACCTTGTAGTAAACGATACAACATTTTCGAGAAACCTGGTTGTAGAAGACAATGTGCCCGATGGTGGATACCTGGCCACTTTCGAAAATATAAATGACGGCAATGGAGACGGGATAAAAATAAAACTGGGAAAAGCAAGTGCAAATAATAACCTGGGATCTTTTACTCCGGATAACCTTATTAGTGAAGAGAGAATCGGAAGAATAAAAGAGCTTTTAGATAATACGAAAAACGATATAGAGAGGGCTGAGGCATTAGGCCTAATTGTAGCAGATGGACTCCTCCAGGATATCACTGTTATTGTTGGCTTGGCGACTGGAGTAGGAAATATGGTTACCGGGTTTATTAATACAGAATTAGGTCTTCCTCTCCTGTTTCCAGGTATTACCATCCCTAAAATAAAGATACCTAAACTAACCACTCCAGAAGTTGATATAATAGTAGCTACTGTCCCAAGTCTTACAGTTACTAATGGGATTACAATATATAATGGGGCTACTTTTCTCAAAAATCATGAAATATTCCCTACAATCCCCCAAATTAATTTAGAACCTTTGTCGACTATGGTTCAAGGTATAGATTTGGGTAATGGAATTACTGTTCCTGATGATTTTTCTCTTGCGCCTATTGATCCTACAGATCTGGAGTTTTGGGGCATTCCTGATATCAGTCTCATTGAGGAGGTTAATAACCCTTTAAATAATGAAAATGAATTTATTCGGTTTTCCGATTCTTCTGATAAAATGATGGGAGCAGTAAGAGCTGAGTCTGTAACAGATTGGAAGAATAATTATCTGTTTAATCCCATATTTTTATATAAACTTTACGGGGCAATTACCAGTAGTACTGTCGATAAATACCATGCAAAGTATCATCTCAAAGGTAAACTTGTTGAAGCTGCAGCAGATTATTATTATCTTGGAGTAGAATATAGCTCTGGCAATGGAGATTATGCAGAGTGGTTAGAGCGTATTAATCCTGATGAGAGTATTAGTGCCGGAGATATTGTAGCAGTAACCGGAGGCAAAATCACGAAAGATTTAACCAATGCAGAACAGGTTATGGCAGTATCTACGCGCCCGATAGTTTTAGGAAATACTCCTCCGGAAGGGGAAACTTATCTTGGGAATAATATTGCATTTATGGGGCAAATTCCTGTAAAAATTATGGGAGCAGTTTCTACCGGAGATTATATCATTGGAAACAGTAAAATTCCTGGTTATGGAATTGCTGTAAGTGCTAATGATATGACATTGGAAGACTTTAAATTGGCTGTTGGCAGAGCCTGGGAAGATAATGCCGACAAAGGGCCAAAAATGATAAATACTGTTATTGGAGTTCATAATGGCGATTATTTGAATATTCTGAAACGTTACGAGCAGAAATTCAGGGAATCGGAATCCCGCATGGAAGCTGTTGAAGCAAAAATTGATATCCTAACGGGGTTAATTACCGAAAAGCATAAAACAAATTAAAAAGATTATTTTCGCGATTTATCCTTATTTTTTAAGGATAAATCGCTTCTTCAATAAATTTAAATATGCGAAAGATAGTAACTGTACTTATTTGTTGTTTGCCTGTAGTTTTATGGGGTCAAACTCAGGATAACATAAAAAAGCAATACAACGAAACTACGCCTGCCTGGTTAACAGAATTAGCTGAAAAAGGGTATGATATAAGTAAAGATTCATTGATAATTAGCGAGGAATTCCAGAAAGTTTTACAAGATTCAAGCTACAGGGCATTGCTTTACCCTGAAACTTATACATGGACTCAAGCCACTCATCTCATACAAACCCAGCAATTAAAACAAGCATTCTGGCACTTCATAAATTTATATCCCAAAAGCAAAAAAAATAAAGAGTTAGCTGTAAGATCAATTCTCGCCTACGAAAAGGTGTTTAAAATGGACGAAGTAATAGTTAACACTTTTTATACGTATAGTTTTATGGACCCTGAAGTAAGCATAATTAAAGATGGAGTACCTGAAATTACCCGCCCTGATATTATGGAAGCTAAACTCAGAGATGTAAAAGAAATTGTGGGATATATTTATAGTTACAGAAAGCAACAGGAAGGAAAGGACAATAAGTAATAACGATATTCAACCCCTTGTCAAAACAATCAACTTTTACTACATTGTGAATTAAATAAAATGATCTCATTTTCTAACTATTCCAATTGTATTCTATGTCTGATTCCGTAAAAACCAAGTCAACAAAAATCCAACGTTTTGCTTTAATAATCGCCCCGTTAATTAGTTTGGCTATTGTACTTTTTACCGATTTGGATCCGGAGAACAAAAAAGTAACCTACACATTTGCCATCGCCTTGTTAATGGCTATCTGGTGGATTACTGAAGCCATACCTTTGGCTGCTACCGCTTTACTCCCTGTTGCCCTTTTCCCTATCTTTGGAGTGGTTGATGGTAAAACCATTTCGGCCATGTACTTTAACCACCTGATTTTTCTTTTTATTGGTGGATTTTTAATGGCATTTGCCATGGAACGGTGGAACCTCCACCGACGGATAGCGCTGCGAATTTTAATCCTTTTTGGCGTAAGCCCCGGCCGGATATTAATGGGATTTATGCTGGCAACGTCTTTCCTCTCCATGTGGATGTCGAACACAGCAACAGCCATGATGATGGTGCCCATTGCACTTTCAATAATTCTTAAACTGGAAGAAAGCCTGGGACAATACAAGATGGGAAGATATTCTATCGGGTTACTACTTGGAATTGCCTATTCGGCATCAATCGGTGGAATTGCGACCCTGGTTGGAACCCCACCAAATCTTTCTTTTGCCCGGATTGTAAGTATCATTTTTCCTGAAATGACAGAAATCTCGTTTGCTGACTGGTTCATTTATGCTATTCCGGTTACCATATTATTATTCGCTGCAGCCTGGCTTTTACTATACCTGATGTACAAACCCAAAAGCAGCTGGAAAAGTTTACAGTTAACAGAGTTCAGAAAAGAATACGAAGCTTTGGGTAAAGCAAAAACAGAAGAGAAAATAGTTTTGGCATTGTTTATTCTTCTTGCCTTTTTATGGATATTCAGGTCAGGATTTAACATTCAGTCGTTTGTAGTTCCCGGGTGGTCACAATTATTTAAAACACCTTCTTATATCAACGATGGTACAGTGGCCATTTTTATTGCATTACTGCTCTTTATTATCCCTTCAAAATCGAAGGAAGGGGAGAGGTTAATGAACTGGGAAACTGCCAACAGGATTCCATGGAATATTGTTTTGCTTTTTGGCGGTGGTTTTGCCCTGGCACAGGGATTTGTCGATTCCGGCCTTTCAGTTTGGTTTGGCGAGCAACTGGCCAGCCTGGCTAATGTAGATGCAATGGTGTTAACTCTGGCAAATGTTACCATGATGTCGTTCCTGACCGAGCTAACCTCAAACGTAGCAACAACAGAAATGATTCTGCCTATTCTTGCAGGGCTTTCAATGTCTATTGAAATAAATCCGTTATTGTTGATGATTCCGGCAACGCTGGCAGCTTCACTTGCTTTTATGCTACCGGTTGCCACACCACCAAATGCTATCGTTTTTGGCACTAATCGTATCCGTGTAAAAGATATGGTCAGAACTGGAATTCTTTTAAATATTACAGGAATAATTATCGCAACGCTGGTTATGTATTTTTGGGGAGTTCTGGTTTTTGATATTGATGTTACGGTATTCCCTGATTGGGCTGCAGCAGCAACAGCCGTTAAATGATATTTAGAATACTCACTAAGGGTTACGCAGTTCCCTTAGGGTTTCAAAAATCAGTATAATAATTTTTAAAAGTAACTTAATTTGGCAAAGCCATTAAAAAATACAATGACTAAAACAGCTATAGTTACAGGGGCATCAAAAGGTATTGGTAAAAGTATCGCATTACAACTTGCCGGTTTAAAATACAACGTTGCCATTGTAGGTAGGAATGTTCAGTTGTTAAATAACCTGAAACAGGAAATAGAGGCAAAAGGAGTAAAATGTTGTGCTGTTGAAGCAGACCTCAACCTCGAAAATTCCCCTTCCCAAATAATTGAGAAGGTAATTGCCTGTTTGGGGCAAATAGATGTTTTGGTTAATAATGCAGGTATGGCAAACTCAGGTTCAGTTGCTGAAACCACGATTGAAACCTGGAACCAACTATTTACGGTGAATGCCCGTGCTCCATTCTTTTTAAGCCAGGCTGCAATCCCATATTTGAAGGAAAGCATAAATCCTGTAATCATTAACATTGGGTCGGTGGTTGATTTTAAAGGATACGCTAACCAGGCAGCTTATGCATCGTCGAAACATGCGCTGGCAGGATTTACCAAAGTAATGGCCAAAGAGGTGCAGAAAGATGGTATTAAAGTGCATCTTATTTCGCCGGGAGGGGTAAATACCGAAATGGTACGCGAAATGAGACCAGATATCGATACATCAGAATTAATTCAGCCTGAAGAGATTGCAGAGTTGGTAGAGTTCCTGATTACCCGTAAAGGAAAGGGTACCATCGACCATTTTTACATCAGGCGGCAAAGTGGATTGGCGTTCGATTAATATTTTCAAACAGTATCAACTATTCAACAACTGACATTTTTTTGACAGTTGAAAAACCTTCAGTTTTAAACCGGTAAAAATAGATGCCGGGAGATAGTGCTTCACTGTTTATAGTGATATTGTATTTGCCGGGTAAATATTTCCTGTCCACCGGTTGAATCATTAGTTTACCTGTTGAATTGTAAATATTAATGCTTACATCACTTTCTTTCGGAACTGTAAACTCAATGCGTGTTTTTGTTTTGAACGGATTCGGGTAATTCTGCGATACCACTAGAATGCTCGATTTGTTTGAGATATTTACATCCGAGGCTGTTTCCCAGCCAGCCAGCTTACACCACAGCCACCACGCAGCATAAGCTTTTCTGTTGGCATTCAGAGGTTCACTATGAGCCGAGCTGCAGTTGTACCAGTCTATACCCTCGGTGTGTGAGTTTTGCCATTCCACCGCCCAGTTTCCTCCACTGTGCGAGCAATCGTCACTCACATATTTATCGCCAAAATAGTTGCTGTCAGGATCATAACATTCAATATCATAAAAATCGAACAGCACTTTATTATTGTTTATACAGTAATCCCTGATTTGCCTGTTTCGGAGGTGAAGGTTGCCTTCTTCGCCACTTCCGTCAGAGTGCCCCGTCATATAAACGAAGGTAACATCCGGGTAATCTTCTTCGAGCTGCGACATGGGTGCAAGGTAAGTATCAATCATCTCCTGTTCTGACCTGCCTGATGCCTGTCCGCACCACGACCACATAATTACGTTTACATCATCATGCGACGGATCATCGAGGTATTCGCGTGTTTCGTTTACCCAGGCAGGGTAGTAGCCGCAATCGTGGTCTAACCAGCCACTGCCGTAACCGTCGCCTTCTTCCAAATCCAGCGCGCCATCTGTACCCCCGTTATTCCATTTGAGTATATTTTTCGGTAAAGAAAGCCCGAGGCCTCCATTGTTTGCAAATTCCACCAATCCGGTCATGCCCGACGTAATCTGGCTGCCATGCGATGTGTGCCCGTAACCGATATGAAGCTTCTCCTTAGCTTGTGTTATTGCCGACTCCGGAATTTTAGTAACGTTGGTACAAGTGTGGTCAATAATTATTCCCTGTCCGGAGATTTGTGGACCCCAGCCTGTAAAAAGAACAAAAATCAGGAAACTGAAGGTTTTATTGCGTCTCATTTTTAAGTTAGTTAATGTTGAGCGATTAATGGTTTTCTAAAGTTACACCATTTATTTTACAGGAACCTAATTCAAAAAAATGACTACGTTTTCTTTTTCGATTTTTTCCACTTTTCACGCGCCAGTTTTTGCAGGTCGGCCACTTTATCCGATTCATCAACAATTTCAAGCCCGAACAGCGTTTCAATAACATCTTCCATGGTAGCCAGGCCTACAATGGTTCCAAACTCATCAGCCACCATAGCCAGGTGTTGTTTTTTTAATATTAAAATATCGAGTAACCCGGCAACAGACAGACTGTTCTCCACAAATAGTACTTTTCGTCTTATTTCAACGGCTTTTTTTGAATGTTTATCCGCGGCAATATTTTCCAAAATAGTATCCTTTAGAATAAATCCGGTTATACTGTCTGTACTCTCGCTGTAAACAGGTATGCGCGAAAACTGGAAAGGATTATGTTCTTTGTATAATTCACCCAGCAATTGATCCTCGTCGAGGCTCAACACCACGCTGCGGGGCGTCATTATATCTTTTACCTTTAGGTTTTCAAGCCTGAGAAGGTTTTGTATAATCGACTTTTCTTCTTTATCAATAGCGCCGCTTTTTAACCCGGCATCTGCCATGGCAGCCACATCGGCACGACTAAAAACACTTTTTTCGCCATCCTTTTTTACAAGGTGGGTAATCCATTTGCTAATCCAAACAAACGGGGCGAGCACAAATACCAGAATCCGCAGCGAACGAACGGTAAACGAAGTAAGCTTTTTCCAGTAATTTGCACCCAGTGTTTTTGGTATTATTTCAGAGAGAATAAGAATAGCAAGCGTCATTAACCCGGCAATAAGCGATTCGTAAGTGGCTTCGAATATGATGAGGTTGATTTTTGTCGTTCCGAAAAGTTTACCGGCTTGTACGCCAACACCAATGGCACCAACGGTATGGGCAATGGTGTTTAAGGTTAATATTGCTGAAAGGGGACGGTCGATATCTTCTTTATACATGTTTAGACGCTTGCCCAGTCTCGGTTTTTCGGTTTGCATACGGCTTACATAAGATGGTGTAACACTAAGGATTACCGCTTCCCAGATAGAACATAAAAACGAAAAGATAATTGAAACAAAAAAGAAAAAAAGTAATGTCGCCATATTTTTCGCTGAACAGAGTATTGTACTAAAATAAGTAAATATTACGGAATTATCATCTTCCTATTCAAAGTTTGGGTGATGATTAATGACATGAGCTTCCCTTTCAATTGTATCAAATATAATTGTACCTTTCAAGTAGTTCTAAAACAATAAACCATAAATTATCTATCATGAATAAAATTATATTAATGATTGTTGTTTTAATAATGACAGCCAGTAATACACCTCAAAAAAGTAAAATCCCCTGTTATGCCTGGCTTGGTGGACCGGGAGATGCTACTGACAGTGAAATCCTTCAGAACTTCACCGACTTGAAAAACAAGGGTATCGATGGCCTGATGTACAACGGGGGGCACAATCCTGAAACATACAGCCGTGTCGGGAAACTGGCTAAACAGGCCGGTCTTGAATTCCATACCTGGATACCTACCATGGTACAACATCCCAGTCCGGAATTAAAGTCTGAATGGTTTGCTGTTAATGGTAAAGGCGAGTCGGCTTTTGATAAACCGGCTTACGTTTCGCACTATACGTTTCTATGTCCAAACCGTGAAGAAGTGTACGAATTCCTGGCTGACCTTTACGGGAAAGTAGCAGATGTACCCGAAGTAGATGCTGTCCACCTGGATTTTATCCGTTTCCCTGATGTTATACTTGCCCGCGGCCTTTGGGATAAATACGGCCTTGTGATGGACAAGGAATATCCTCAGTTTGATTACTGCTATTGCGACAAATGCGTGGCCGATTTTAAGGAACAATCCGGTATTGATATTACCGGGGTGGAAGATCCTTCGCAGGTAAAAGAATGGAAACAGTTCCGTTACGGTTTGATTACAAATATGGTAAACAAGCTTGCTATGGTAGCGCACAGCAAAAATAAAAATATTAATGCAGCCGTATTTCCGGGGCCTTTTTCGCATGCCAAACCAATTGCCCGCCAGGAGTGGGAAAAATGGGAGATCGATGCTGTTTACCCAATGAACTATAACGATTTTTACCTGGAAGGAGCAGAATGGATTGGCAAAATGTGTAAAGAGGGTGTTGAGGCTATAAACAATTCGATACCACTGTACAGCGGGCTGTTTATTTGTCCGAAACCTGAAAGTAAAACCGATGAGCCTGATCCTGAAAACCACGGTTTGCTGCCCGGGGAGCTTGAGGATGCCATTCGCCAATCGATGCAAAACGGGGCAGCCGGCATTTGTCTGTTTACTCCCGGCCGGATGACCGAGGAACACTGGAAAGTATTTGAAAAAGCTATTTATACCGACTATACAAAAGAATAGGCAGATAAATGCCGGCATTTCACCCGATGACTCAAAAGTCACCGGATGAATTTTTGTTTACGAATAAGGATTTTTTTTGAGATTTAAAATAATATTGTCAGGAACGACGTACATGATGACTAATGCCTGCGTGTTTTTTGTATTGGCGCAGATTGCCAACCATAAATATTTCCCATTAAGTTGAACTAATCCCCCATCTTTTTTGAGTGCGCCCCTGGGGGCTTATCTTGTGCCCCTGGGGGAATGGTCTTTCCCCCCAGGGGATTGATTCGTGCCCCTTGGGGATTGCTTTGCAAAAACCGGGGACAATAATGCGCCCCAAGGGGATTGCTATGCGAAAACAGGGGACGGTATGGTGCCCCAAGGGGATTACTTTGCGAAAACAGGGGATTGTTTACCGCCCCTTGGGGAGAAGCTTGTGCCCCCGGGGGATTACTTTGTGCCCCATGGGGATTATTTATTGCCCCCGCTCGCGATTTGTTGCATTGTATCAAAATTCTTAAGGGTTACGTAGTTCCCTCAGGAATCCAATAAAGAATTCCCGCCAAATAAATCCTAAGGGAGTTTCACAACCCTTAGGGTTGACAATCAAAAAAGCCACCTCCCCAAAAGGAAAGTGGCTTTGAAATATCTCAATACTTTATACTAATATCTCATTACGATCCAAAATCGTCAAACAATACGTTCTCATCCGGCACGCCCAAATCGTAAAGCATTTTTTGTACGGCGTCGTTCATCATCGGTGGCCCGCACATGTAGAAATCAATTTCTTCGGGCTCTTCGTGCTGGCTCAGGTAGTTATCGTAAATTACCTGGTGGATAAATCCAACCGGCCCTTCCCAGTTATCTTCAGGAGCAGGCTCCGACAGTGCCAGGTGGAATTTGAAATTCGGGTATTCTTTTTCGATAGCTTTAAACTGGTCGAAGTAGAAAACCTCTTTCCACGAACGTGCCCCGTACCAGAAAGTAACGTTCTTTTTGGTTTCTTTCAGAGTATGGAAAAGGTGGAACAGGTGCGAACGCATCGGAGCCATTCCGGCGCCACCACCAACAAACATCATTTCGTTGTCGTTATCTTTCAGGAAAAACTCTCCGTAAGGACCCGAAACGGTAACTTTGTCGCCCGGTTTAAGGTTGAAGATATACGAAGAACAAATTCCCGGATTAACTTTTTTGAATCCGTTGCTTGCACGGTCCCATGGAGGAGTTGCAATACGAATATTCAGCATTACAATGTTACCCTCGGCAGGATGGTTAGCCATAGAATAGGCACGGAATGTTGGTTCCGGGTTTTTCATCTGCAGGTCGAACATGCCAAATTTTTCCCATTCATCGCGGTATTGTTCCTCAATATCCATGTCTTTAAAGTCGACATCAATTTTCGGAACATCGATTTGTATGTAACCGCCTGATTTGAAATCAAGGGTTTCGCCTTCAGGCAGTTTAACCACAAATTCTTTAATGAATGTAGCCACGTTGTTGTTCGAAACAACTTCGCATTCCCACTTTTTCACACCAAGAACTTCCTGCGGGATTTTAATTCCCATGTCTTCCTTCACTTTTACCTGACAAGCCAGACGCCAGTTGTCGTTTTGCTCTTTACGGGTAAAGAACCCTGTTTCGGTAGGTAGGATAGAACCACCACCTTCTTCCACCTGGCAACGGCACATGGCACAGGTTCCACCACCACCACAAGCCGACGGAAGCAGAATTTTGTTATTTCCAAGTGTTGTTAAAAGTGTGTCTCCGGGTTCGGTGTCCACTTCCAAATCACCTTCATTAATGCTCACTTTTACAATTCCCGAAGGGGTGAGTTTCTTTTTGGCATAAAGCAAAATGGTAACCAAAAGAATAATTACACCCAGGAATACTACCACACTGGTAATTATTACGGTAGTTTGTGTCGATAACAATATCATATTGATAACAGGTTTTTGTATTATAATTTAATTCCGCCAAATCCCATAAAAGCCAATCCCATTAAACCGGTTACGATAAACGTAATTCCCAGGCCACGTAAAGGAGCAGGAATATTGGAATATTCAATTTTTTCTCTGATAGCTGCAATACCTACAATTGCCAGGAGCCAGCCCACACCGGAACCCAGCCCGTAAATTGTTGCTTCTCCAACATTAATAAATGCTTTTTGCTGAAGGAACAACGAACCTCCAAGAATAGCGCAGTTTACTGCAATTAGCGGTAAGAAAATACCCAGCTGGTTGTATAAAACAGGGGCAAATTTCTCAACAATCATCTCAACCAACTGAACCATTGATGCAATAATGGCAATAAACATGATAAAGCGAAGGAAGCTCAAATCAACATTGGCAAATCCTTCGCCTAGCCAAACCAAAGCACCTTCATTCAGTATATATTTCTCTAACAGGTAGTTTACCGGAACAGTAATTCCTAACACAAAAATTACGGCAATTCCCAAACCGGTAGCGGTACTTACTTTTTTCGAAACGGCCAGATAAGAGCACATTCCGAAGAAGTACGCGAACACCATGTTTTCAATAAAAATTGACTTAACAAAAATATTAATCAGATTTTCCATTTGAATTTTCTTTGTGCGTTAGAATTAGTTTTCAATTAATTTACGGTTTCGGCTGCGCTGCACCCAAATAATAACACCTACCACAACAAGCGCCATTGGCGAAAGTACCATTAAACCGTTGTTTTCGTAAAATCCGCCATTGACAATGTACCAGCTGTCAGGTATAATCTGGAAACCCAACAATGAACCACTTCCAAGTAGTTCGCGAAGTGCTCCAACAACAATAAGAATCCAGCCGTAACCTGCAGCGTTTCCAATTCCATCGAGGAACGATTGCCACGGGCGGTTTCCCAAAGCGAAAGCCTCAAGGCGGCCCATGATAATGCAGTTGGTTATAATAAGTCCCACAAAAACCGAAAGTTGTTTGCTTACATCGTAAACATAAGCTTTCAGAATCTGGTCAACCAGAATTACCAGTGCGGCAATTACTACCAGCTGAACAATTATTCGAATCCGGTTGGGAATAGTATTTCGTAAAAGTGAAATAATTACGTTTGCCAATGCCAAAACAGCAGTTACCGAAATAGCCATTACTATTGATGGTTTTAACTGTGCAGTAACTGCAAGTGCTGAGCAAATACCCAAAACCTGTACGGTAATCGGGTTACTGTCGTTCAACGGATCGGACAGTAATTTTAAATTTTTCTTTGAAAATAATGGTTCGCTCATCGTATATTATTTTTTCTTATTTAAGAATTCCTGATAGCTTATAAAGTCGTCGAGAAGCATTTTCTCCAGCCCTTTACTTGTAATTGTGCCTCCCGAGATACCATCAACTTTATGCTGTTCGGGTGCAACCTGACCAACTTTGGCAATTAAAATAGAAACCAGTTTGCCTGAATCATCAAAAATCTTCTTCCCTGTAAAAGGTTCTTCGAAAGCAGTTGTTGAGATTTCGGCACCCAGTCCCGGAGTTTCACCTTCGTGGTCGAAATTGGCACCGTAAATGGTGTTCATGTCTTCGCTTAACGAAACATATCCCCAGACAGGCCCCCAGAGCCCTGCGCCGTAAAGAGGCAGAACATATTTAACGCCATCGTCAGTTTTACATTCAAAAACCGGAAGTGTCATCTCTTCGGCAGCTTTTGCTCTTTCCTTTTTTAAATCAGTATTAAATGCATCGCCTTCAACCTGTTCGCCTTTTACATTTACCACGTATTCGTTGATAATTTTTTCAGCGTAAATAGCTTCTGCCGATTCGGCTGTGCTAGTAATGTTCACCGAAGCAAGTATGTTTTGTTTTTTCTCAATCTCAGCATTCTTTTTCTGCCTTGGCTTAAGCGCCATTGAAACTGTGGCAAGAACAGCAGCAACCAATATTACCATAATTGCTGCGTATAAAAATGTATATGTATTACCGTTTCTGTCCATGATTTTTCAATTTATCCGTTAAGCAGAAATTTTAGCTCGTTTCATTCTTCTTTTAATATGACCTGCAACAACGTAGTGGTCGATAAGCGGAGCAAAAGTGTTCATCAGTAAAATTGCCAGCATCATACCTTCGGGGAAAGCCGGGTTAATTACACGTATTATTATGGCCAGAATTCCAATCAGGAATCCGTAAATCCATTTCCCTTTTTCGGTTTGAGCTGCCGAAACCGGGTCGGTTGCCATAAATATTGCTCCAAACATAAATCCACCGAGAATCAGGTGGTGCCAGAAAGGCATTGAGAAATATACCGCATTTTCGGGCGATAATGCTTCGCTGCCCGAAACCCCGTTTAGGATAAGTCCCATAACAGCGCCTCCGGCAATGGTTGAAACCATAATTTTCCAGCTTCCAATTCCGGTAATAATTAACAGAACTGCCCCGATTAAGATGGCCAGCGTTGATGTCTCACCAATCGATCCGGGAATAAATCCAAAGAACGCATCGGCAACACTGTAATTTAAATTACCTGCAGCAGCGTTTGCCATTGGTGTAGCTCCCGAAAATCCATCGACAATTTTATCGGTATCTTTTAACGAAACCCAAACCGATTCGCCCGACATTTGTGCCGGATAGGCAAAGAAAAGAAAAGCACGTGCAACCAGTGCCGGGTTCCAGATATTCATTCCGGTTCCTCCAAAAACTTCTTTCCCCAGAATAACAGCAAAAGCAGTAGCCAGTGCAATCATCCATAATGGAGTTTCAATTGGCATTATTAAAGGAATCAGCATTCCCGATACAAGGAAACCTTCCTGAATATCGTGGCCTCGTATTTGTGCAAAAACAAACTCTATTCCCAAACCAACAACGTACGAAATAATAACAACAGGCAGAACTTTTATCAAACCAAATAAAAAGATTTGAAGGAATCCTGTTGAAGCTAATTCTCCGATGGCTTTAAAATGTTGTAACCCCACATTGTACATCCCGAATAAAAGAGCCGGAACAACTGCAAGTACAACAATTCCCATGGTTCGTTTTAAATCGATGTAATCGTGAACATGAGTTCCCGATTTCGATGTGTTCTTTTGTACAAAGAACAACGTAAAAAAACCATCGTGTACAGAGTGAAGCCAATGAAATTTTGCTCCTTTCTGCACATGTGGTTGTGTTTTTTCAAAAATGTTTTTTATGAACTTCATCTGTAATAGACTAATTATGTTTCAGTGATAAATTAACCCAGCTCTTTAATCATGGTGTTTATACCGTCGCGTAATATTTTTTGAACTTCCACTTTCGAAGTACAGGCATATTCGCAAAGTGCGAAGTCCTCTTCAATAACTTCGTAAATTCCCAGTTGTTCCATTTTATCGATGTCGTTTACTAAAATGGCTTTTAATAAATGAACCGGTAAAATATCCATAGGAACCAGTTTTTCGTACTGTCCGGAAAGAACAAATGCACGCTCACCACCGTGGAGGTTGGCATTTAGGGTATATCCTTTTTTCGGGAACAGTTTTCCGAAGTAAGTTTTTGTAGCACTGAATTTACCAAAACCGGGGTCGGCCCAGCCCATAAATTCATACTCGTCGCCTTCGGGAATAACCGTTACCTGCGAGTGGTAATACCCAAGATAACACTCTGCTTTTACCTTTGTTCCGGTAAGAACGTTTCCGCTAATGATGCGTTGATTATAGCTTGCATCAATTAAATTGCCTTCGGTAACAGAAGCAACGGGTGCGCCCAGCGCTGTTTGATAATATTTTGGTGATTCTACTTCTGAACCTGTAACTGCAAGTTTCCTGGTAAAATCTACTTTTCCGTTTTCGAACAAACGGCCAATAAACAGTATGTCCTGAGCATTAACTGTCCAAACCACTTCTCCTTTATTGATTGGCTTCGTATTGGCTATCTGGATTCCAACATTTCCGGCCGGGTGAGGCCCGTCGAAAGTATTTATTTCAACATTTTTTACCGAACTGAAAACAGAATCCGTATTAGCTCCCAGGTAAACTTTTCCTTCAGTAAGCTTCGAAAGGGCATTTATTCCGGTTTGGAATGTATCCATCTGATCTCCCAAAATGAAATTATAATCGGGTGCCAGCGGAGCCGTATCGAAAGTTGAAATATAAATGGAAACTGGTTTGTCGTCGGGAGAAGCAATTACTCCGTACGGACGGCGTTTAATAAATGGCCATAAACCGCTTTTCAGGAGTTGCTCTTTAATTTCGTCGGCTGACAACTTGGTTGGGTCGGCTTTTTTAAACTCTAAAAATCCGGCTTTCTCACTTGTTTCAATAACTACCTCCAATATTTTACGACGCTCACCACGGTTTATCGAAACTACTTTACCTCCCAACGGGGCAGTAAACAAAATTTCCGGATGGTATTTGTCGTAAAACAGAGCATCACCGGCTTTAACTTCTGTGTCGGCCTTCACGCTTAATTTTGGAGTAAGTCCCTGGAAATCGGTTGGTTTAAGAGCCACTGTTTTCGGAGGCGGTAATATTTCAAGTACCTTTTCTGCACTCCCTTTCAGTTTAATATTCAGCCCTTTCCTTAACTTAATTACTTCATTCATAAATTTCGAAAATAGTTTTGTCTAGGTGGGCAAATGTAAATAATAAATTAGCTTTTCACAATTGAAAATTATAAAGTTAACAGCACTGAAAGTACAAATGTATCAATAAGTTAATTGATTTAAATCAATTAATGAACAAATGATTTATTCAAGAGAGAATAAAATTTACAGACTTAAAGATTAATTTGTCATTCTCAACGTTATAAGTTAAAATTGTTGCGTTTAATTCAACTTTTATATGAAGTTTACTTTATGAAAAGATTTTTTTTAACAATTGTTGTTTTCATTTCCCTTTCTACGTTTTTAAAAGCACAGGAAGGTAATTTTTATTATGAAAATGCTGTTTACAGGGAAAATATAAAAACAGTTTTAATGTATCGCGAAGGATTTGAACTCTCAAACCCTGTTCTCGAAGTTCATGAAGACCAAAAGTTAATCTTTAAATTTGATGAATTGGCGGCTGATGTTAAAGATTATTATTACACAATAATTCAT
This sequence comes from Bacteroidota bacterium, assembly GCA_039714235.1. Taxonomy (GTDB): domain Bacteria; phylum Bacteroidota; class Bacteroidia; order Bacteroidales; family Prolixibacteraceae; genus Draconibacterium. Next base: position 17,702 of record JBDLJS010000040.1, read on the forward strand.
TGCGATGCCGACTGGAAAGAAAGTTTTATTCCCCAGACCGATTATATTGAAGGATTTATCGATAATCCGGTTGATGATTATGCTTTATCGTACAATACAACTTTTGATTATGTGAACTACCGGATTGAGTTACCCAGTGAAAATGTTAAGTTCAAGGTTTCCGGTAATTATGCATTGGTGATTTATGAAGACGAAGATAAAGAGAAGGTGGTGTTAACCCAGCGCTTTAATATTTACGAAAATGCAGTGAATATTGAAGGAACAGTAAGGCGTGCAACACACGACGCTTTTAAGGGAGAACATCACGAGGTAGATTTTACGGTTCATCATCCAACAATGCCAATTCTGAATCCCAGGGAAGAGGTTAAAGTGGTGATAATGCAAAATAACAGGTGGGACAATGCCATCAGAAACCTCAAACCACTTTATATTCGCGATAAGGAGCTGATATACGATTACAACCGGGAGAACGTTTTTAAGGCAGGGAATGAATTCCGCTATTTCGATATCCGTACCAATCGTTTAAATGGCGAAAATGTTTATGCTACCGATTTTCACCGGCCATACTTTCACAAAACATTAATGAACGATGAGGTACGTGCAAATAAAAAGTTTTTTTCGTATGAGGAGATGAACGGTAAATATTCTGTTGAGAGCCAGGATCCTGAAATAAGAGATTTTAGCACGGAGTGCGATTATACGTTTGTGCACTTTAGCCTTCCGCTGGAATCGATATTATTGGGCGGTTCGATTAATGTTTTTGGAGCCCTGACCGGTTGGAACGCAAACAAGAGCAACGAAATGACCTGGAATTTTGAAACAGGCCGGTATGAATTGACTCTTCTGTTAAAACAAGGGTATTATAATTTTCAATATGTATATGTCCCCCGGGGATCGCTGGTTGCCGACCATACCAACATTGAGGGGAGCTTTTGGGAAACAGAAAACGATTACCAGATTTTTGTTTATTACCGTGATTTGGCGGGGCGTTTCGACAGGCTAGTCGGGTACAGGCAATTGAATTCGGTAGTGAACCGTTATTGAGGAGTAAAAGTACCTGAATTACTGATTGTCATTCCCGTGTAAACGGGAATCTGCTTCATTGTATAAGATTCCTACTTTCGTGGGAATGAAACTCTGTTGTCAGCTTACAATTCTCATATATCCCTGTCCTTCTTTAAATGGTAGAGTAAACCAGAACTGGCTGCCCTTGTCAACGGTTGAATCGAATTCGAGTTCACCTCCCATCAGCGAAATATAATGTTGGGCTATAGGCAGTCCTATTCCCGAACCTGATGTTGTTTCGTTTATTGAGTTTTTAATTCTGTAAAAACGGCTGAATATGTTTTCAAATTCATCTTTTGCGATCCCAATCCCGCTATCGTAAACCATAAATTTTATACTGTCGTTTCTAATCATTTCGTATCCAAAGTTTATCTCTCCGCCGGGTGTATATTTTACCGCATTATCAATTAATATGGTTAAAACTTCAGACAATAACAGTTTGTCGGTTTTAAACCCAAAATCCAAATTCGGAACATCGAGCTTTAGGTTAATTTTAAGGTCTTTGGTGTCGGGTATATTTGGCGAATAAAGGTTATAAATATCGCGTACCAGAGTATTTACTTTACAAAGTGTATTTTTAACTGCAATATCTTCGGTTTCAATTTTCGACAAGTGAATGGTATTGTCTATCATATTCAGCAACTGCTTGCCGTTTTGTGAAATTGCATCGGTTAACTCCACTTTTTCCATACTTTCCATTTCAGCATCGGCCAGCATCCGCGTAAAATTGGTAATAATGTTCATTGGAGTACGGATTTCGTGCGAAAGATTGGAAAGGAACGCCGATTTTAACCTGTCGGATTCTTCGGCCCGGCTTAAAGCTTTTTCCAGCTTAAATTCGGCTGTTTTACGTTTGGTAATATCACGGGCTACCGAAATAACCGAGTGGGCATTTAGTTTTGCCAGGCGCATTTCAAATAAAAATGTACCGTTGGGTGTGTTTAGCGAATATTCAATACTTTCAATCGAATTGGTTTTTAATGAATTCTGAATGCACGAATAAACTTTATCGGCCATATTATCCGGGAACCCGGCATTATAAATCGAATTGCCAATTATATTCGCATCTTCTATTTTAAATAAATCGCTCTCTTTTATTACAAAATCTTCATAAACACCATCTTTATCAATTACAAAGAAAATATCGGGTATTGCCTCAAGTAAAACTTTGTAACGCCGTTTACTTACTTCCAGATCGGCAATCTTTTTCTTGATTTTTGTAATATCCTCGAAAATCAGGTAATATTTGTTATAATCAGGATTTATTGCATGTATTTTAAACCATTTCTCGAGGCTTGTGGCATGAAACTCGGTAGTTTTGCTTCGGTTAAAAAGCAGTATTTTATTAACATTAAACCTTTTTTTGAATATCAGGTTGAAAATATATTCCGCTTCCTGTTCCTGAACCTCGTAAAGGTTTATTTTAAATCCCGACTCAAAAGCATTGTTTACTCTTTCCACAATCAGGTTAACCACATTTCCGTCTTCGTCCCGTTCAGCACGAATTTGTGCAATTAAAAACGAAGAATTTTGAACCACGCGGTTAATGCTTTCAGTATTGGCCTTTAGTTGTAACGATAACCGTGATATAATTGAAATAAATTTTTTACGGATGTAATAAGTAACAATAAAAAATGATGTAAAAATTATTAAAGGATTGGTAGTAAATGGTTCGAAATAGGAAAATGAATCAAACAGGTGGTTTCCCCTGAACAGCTGAAATCCAATGGTAAACAACGAAAAAAGAAAATAGGTTATTATTCTTACCTCGTTAAACAGGAAGTAATAAAGTATTACCAGCCCGGCCATGAGCCACCAGGTTGAATAATGTATGGTTTCGATTGGTGGCAGATGCGCATTAAAATCAGAAATATAATAGGCATAAATAAAAACGGGAATTGAAAAGATAGTATTTAGTGCACATTTGTTTCTGCTGTTAAGAATGCATACGATTGCCATAACGACTACTGCTACCAATAGTATATCGCAAATAAAACAGTTGTCTGCATTAGGCTGGAGGAGATGATTAATAAAAAAAAGAATTGCAACAACTCCGATTATTGTCCATACTGTAAGAAGTTGAAACAGCTGCTTTTGATCCGATTGCGATGCTTCAGCCCAAAACTTATCGGCTAATATTTTATATATCTTTTTAGCCACAATGTAAAAATATTAAAAATGAACAATCAGAGTTATAATACTGCATATTTTCGCTAATATATTTATTCGCAGTCAGAATTCAAAAAACTGATATTTGTTTTGTTTTTTATGATGATAAAACTATTCTGTTAATTATCAGTTACTTGTTCGTTATATTTTTTTTCTTCCCCTGATATTTGTTATGATTTTGGCTCATGCTAATCTATAGATTTGTAGTTAGACATTGTTTAAATTTTACACAGTGTACTTAAAAAGGAAATTACAATTTAACAGATAAGATTATGCCAAAAGGAATTTTTAATGTACCGGTTGCTAAAAACGAACCGGTGTTAAGTTATGCTCCCGGTACACCCGAAAGAGCTGAGTTGAAAACAAAGATTAATGAGTTGCGATCGCAAGAGGTTGAGCTGCCAATGGTTATAGGCGGAAAAGATGTGTTTACCGATCGTAAAATCAGGATGTTTCCGCCTCACGAACTCGAACATACCCTTGGTTACTACAACCAGGGAGATGCAAGCCATGTTGAAATGGCCATTGACGCTGCTCTGGAAGCTAAAGAAAACTGGGCTAAGCTGTCGTGGCAACACAGGGCTTCAATCTTTTTAAAAGCAGCCGATTTATTGGCAGGGCCATACCGCGCTAAAATTAATGCAGCAACCATGCTTGGGCAATCTAAAAATGCTTTCCAGGCCGAAATTGATGCAGCTGCCGAGCTTGCTGATTTTTTCCGTTTCGGAGTACAGGTAATGACCGATATTTACAAAATACAACCTGAGTCTGCAAAAGGAATGTGGAATTACAATGAATTCCGTCCACTGGAAGGATTTGTTTTTGCATTAACACCATTCAATTTTACGTCTATTGCCGGAAACCTTCCGGCAGCACCTGCATTAATGGGTAATGTTGTGGTTTGGAAACCATCGAAAACTGCTGTTTATTCTGCCGGTGTAATTATGGAAATTTTAAAAGAAGCTGGTGTTCCTGACGGTGTTATAAACCTGGTTTACGCTTCGGGCCCTGTTGTTGCCGACGTGGTATTAACTCACCCCGATTTTGCAGGTATACACTTTACCGGCTCTACAGAAGTTTTTCAAAGCATCTGGAAAACCATTGGAAATAACATTTACAAATATAAAACCTATCCTCGTATTGTTGGCGAAACCGGTGGTAAAGACTTTATTTTTGCCGATAATACCGTAAATAAACAGGAGCTTGCTATTGCCATGCTGCGCGGAGCTTTCGAATACCAGGGGCAAAAATGTTCGGCTGCATCGAGGGTTTATATTCCGGAAAGTATATGGCCTGAAGTAAAGGAACTTTTTGGGAAAGAACTGGCAACCGTTAAAATGGGCCCACCCGAAGACTTTACCAATTTTGTAAATGCAGTTATTGACGAGTCTGCATTCGATAAATTAAAAGGTTTTATCGACAGAGCACAGGAAGACGAAGATGCCGAGGTTATTTTTGGCGGTAAATGCGATAAGTCGGTTGGATATTTTATAGAACCAACGGTAATTCAAGCCAAACAGCCTAAATATATTACAATGGAAGAAGAGCTATTTGGGCCGGTTTTGACACTTTATGTTTACGAAGACGAAAAGATGGATGAAACACTCGATATTCTGGATAGTACCTCGATTTATGCATTAACCGGCGCTGTTTATTCACAAAGCCGTTACAACATCGAAAAAATTACAAAACGCCTCGAAAACTGTGCAGGTAACTTTTACATTAACGATAAACCAACCGGTGCCGTAGTCGGGCAACAACCGTTTGGCGGCGCTCGCGGTTCGGGTACCGACGATAAAGCAGGTTCGATATTTAACCTGTTGCGATGGACTTCAATACGTACAATAAAAGAAACATTTGTACCAGCGGTAAATTATACTTATCCTAATTTTCAGCCGGACGAAGAATAGATAATAACCTAAAATTGTTCATAAATGGGGAGTTGATTTGTATCGGCTCCCTTTTTTTTACCCTTTTTGATTTCTATTTTTGCGATAAGTTTTACGCTTAGGTTTTATTAATAATGTGAGACTTTGACTGCCAGTCCGATGTAGTCTTTCAAAACAACTTCGGTCTTCAGTCTTCCGACTTTTATACTTATGAAAAAGTTTATGAAATCCGGGATTTTCAAAATTATCAGCAATAAATTTGTTATTGCTTCAATTTTATTTTTAACCTGGATAATCTTTTTCGACGAAAACAGCATTGTTTCACACCAGAAAAACCGGCGGCAGTTAAACGAACTTATTCAGCAACGGCAGTATTACAAAGAACGTATTGCCTCTGACAGACAGAAGCTTCAGGATTTAAACAAAGGAAAAGAGGAACTGGAAAAGTTTGCCCGCGAACAATACTACATGTCGAAACCCGACGAAGATGTGTTTATAGTTGTTGAAGAAGATAATTAGAGCACAGATTAATATTCCGTTTCCCAAAATTAACCACCTCTCAGGTATTTGAAGGATAGTATATTTTTCTTATATTGCTATTAGAATGAATAAAGATCTCGACATATTTAAAATAAAAACAAACAATATTGCACCGCAAAAAGGACGCATATTAATAGCCGAGCCGTTTTTGTCGGGTAACTATTTTAACCGTTCGGTGGTGTTTTTGGTAGCACACAGCGAAAAAGGCGCGGTTGGTTTTATTTTGAATAAGAAAGTAGATTTTCCTATTCAGGATGCATTCCCCGACTTCCCCGATTTTAATGCCGATGTTTACCTGGGAGGCCCCGTGGCTACCGACTCTATTTACTTTATTCACAAGCTTGGCGATAAACTGCCCGGTAGCATACATGTTTTGGGCGATCTTTACTGGGGAGGCGATTTTGAGGTGCTGAAACGCGACATCAGCCTGGGTAAGATTAATTCTGTTGATATCCGTTTTTTTCTTGGCTACTCAGGCTGGGATGCCGGTCAGCTGGAAGACGAACTGAAAGAAGACTCATGGCTGGTTACCGATGTGGATCCGGAGGCTGTTATGCGCGACCTTTCCGAAGCTTCGTGGGTCGATTTTGTTAAAAAAGCTGGGGAACGTTACAGCATGTGGGAGAATTTCCCCGAAAATCCTTCTTTAAATTAGTTGGTAGAAGAAAGTAGCAGTGAGCAGTTAAAGTGCAAGACCATTGTTACAAAGCAGCGCCATAGTTTGTCAAGGCACTCTGGCTTTTGCCTGTAAGTTTGATACTCCGTTTGAGCTTTGAATAAAGTTCGTTAAATTTAGGGACTGGAGAACAGGGCCGCTCAATCAGTTGGGCTTTTTTCAAAATATAATAATTTTAGTAAAACATAACTTAAGGGTATTAAGAGTGAAAAGCTATTGCTACCTTTAGGTTTCGTTCAACATGCGGTCATAAAACATTGTGCGGATAGTGCAATATTTGAACAACATAATATTTAATCTACAGCTGTTAGAGCTGACAAGGAAGTGCATCTAAGTGCGCAAGATTTTATGCCGCTGTCCGTTACGATAGATTATCTAAAATAATATTTCTGAAGAATTAATTTAAACAGCCTTTTAATGATGTGGAAAGATTTTTTCTGCAGCTAAATAATGCAGTATTTTATCCAGGTTCACTTCGTTGTTTTGTGGATGAAAAACAAGCTTAGCATTATCCGGTTTTTCATATTCAAGGTCTACTCCGGGTAATCCGCTTGTTTTACCCTGTTCCAGCAATTCGTACAATTCCGGTTTATTGTTTTTGCAATACTCCAGTTCAGCATCCATGTGCAACAGGTGGAAACGTTCTTTCCCGACTATTTCCGCTATCTGTTCCCGTAACGAAGCATTACGTGAGATAAAAGAAGCAATGGCAATTATACCCTGGTCGTTCAGTATTTTACAAATGTGGGCTACCCTGCGAAGGTTTTCAGCCCTGTCGGCCGGTGTGAAATCGAGCTCGCGACTTAATCCCGAACGAACAGAACTTCCGTCGATAAGCACTGCGGTTGCTCCGTTTTCAATAAGTTTCTTTTCAAGACTGAAAGCCAGCTCATTTTTGCCCGAACCGTGCAGGCCTGTAATCCAGATGGTTTCTCCTTTCTGGTTGTATTTGGTTATGTATTCCTGTTTCTGAATCAGGGATTTGCCCTGTGCAATTTTTTCTTTGTCAACATCAGTTATCCGCGATGGAAGGTCTTTACTGCCCAAACGGTCTATAATCATCCCCACAGCACATGTGTTGTGAGTAACAGGATCGATTAAAATAAACGAACCGGTTTGCCTGTTTTTCTTGTATGGATCGAAAAATAAAGGTTTGGTTGTTGTTAGTACAACCCGTCCGATTTCATTTAGTTTGAAGTTTTCAATACTCGATTTTTCAAGCGTATTAACATCAACCTTATATTTTATTTCGTCAATACGCGCCTTTGTTGTATTGTTGGCTTGTTTAATGTAGAACTGTGTCGATAAGTTCATTACATTTTCGTCCATCCAAACCAACATTGCCTCAAACTGTCTTTCAACACGGGGTAAATTATCGGGATGAACAAGCATATCACCCCGCGAGATATCAATTTCATCCTCAAGAGTTACCGTTACCGACTGAGGCGGAAAAGCATAATCCAGTTCCTTGTCGTAGGTAACAATCGATTGTACTTTTGATTTTTTCATCGAAGGCAAAATTATTACTTCGTCGCCTTTCGATATTATCCCTGATGCAACTGACGTAGAAAATCCCCTGAATTTAATATTGGGGCGCAAAACGTACTGCACAGGGAAACGCATATCGGTAAAATTGCGGTCGCTGCTTACGTGCACATTCTCTAAAAATTCCAACAAACTGTTACCGTGATACCATGGCATATTCTCCGATATTTCAACTACATTGTCGCCTTTTAAGGCAGAAAGCGGAATGAAATTTACATCGGGAATATCGAGTTGGGTGACAAACGATTTGTAATCAGCTTTAATTTCTTCAAATCTCTGCTGGCTGTAATCCACTAAATCCATTTTATTAACTGCCACGACCACGTGCTTAATACCCAAAAGGTTGGCAAGATAAGTGTGCCGTTTGGTTTGGGTAATTACCCCATGGCGGGCATCAATCAGAATTATAGCCAGGTTAGCTGTTGAACCACCGGTAATCATGTTACGGGTGTATTGTTCGTGGCCGGGAGTATCGGCAATAATAAATTTTCGTTTTGCAGTGGAAAAATAGCGGTAAGCCACGTCGATAGTTATTCCCTGTTCTCGTTCGGCTTTTAGCCCGTCCAGAAGAAGGGCATAATCGATGTCTTCACCGGCATGACCTACACGTTTGCTGTCGCGTTCCAGCGCTGCCAGCTGGTCTTCGTACAACATTTTACTGTCGAACATCAGGCGTCCGATGAGAGTCGATTTACCATCGTCAACCGAGCCGGCAGTTAAAAGTCGTAATAAATCTTTTTTTTGGTCCTGGTCGAGGAATTCCTGTATACTCAAGCTCCCTTTACTCCCCCCAATGGGAGTAAATTCAGAACCTGTGTTTTTATTTTTTGTCATTGCAAACTATTCAAATTATTCGTTTCTTTTCTTGTTCTCACACTTTGGGGGAGTTAGAGGGGGGCTTTAAAAATATCCCTCTCTCTTTTTCTGTTCCATGCTTGCTTCCTGGTCGAAGTCAATTACACGTGTAGTACGTTCTGAAACTGTGACTGTCATCATTTCTTCCACAATTTTTTCGATGGTATCTGCTTCCGATTCAATGGCACCAGTTAGCGGGTAGCATCCCAATGTGCGGAAACGGACTTTACGCATTTCAGCTTTGTCGCGCAACTCTTTTGGCATACGCTCATCGTCAACCAAAATTAAGCTACCATCAATGTCAACAACTGGCCGTTCTTTTGCATAATACAACGGAACAATAGGAATATTTTCCAGACGTATATACTGCCAAATGTCTAGTTCTGTCCAGTTCGAAATGGGAAATACCCGGATTGATTCTCCTTTCTGAACTCTGGAGTTGTATATATTCCACAACTCAGGCCTCTGGTTTTTAGGATCCCACTGATGAAATTTATCACGGAAAGAAAAGATTCTCTCTTTTGCTCTCGACTTCTCTTCATCGCGGCGTGCTCCACCAAAAGCGGCATCGAATTTATATTTATTCAACCCTTCGAGCAGGGCCTGTGTTTTCATTATATCAGTATGTACTTTACTGCCGTGTGTAAAAGGACCAACGCCACTTTCAAAACCCTCTTTGTTGTAATGTACAATTAAATCCCATCCTTTTTCTTTTGCATAATTGTCGCGGAATTCAATCATTTCAGAGAATTTCCACTTCGAATCGATATGCATAAGTGGAAACGGAACTTTACCCGGATAAAATGCTTTTTCTGCTAACCGAACCATTACCGATGAATCTTTACCGATAGAGTAAAGCATAACGGGATTTTCGAATTCGGCAGCCACCTCGCGAATAATGTGTATTGCTTCAGCTTCAAGTTCGCGAAGGTTTGTTAATGAATACTCATTCATGTAAATATCTGATATTTAGTAGTTACAATTAATATAATTTAAAAGGAAATGCAAAGATAAAATTTTATTCAAATAGACAGTAGTTTCAGTACTTCTATTCTGAGGAACGATTGATTTTTAGAAACTCCAGAAATATGGAATCAGAAGGAGTGATAAAATAAAAGCAATCAGGTTAAGCGGAAGTCCTATTTTTAGATAATCTCTGAATTTGTAATTCCCGATTGCCTGAACAATTAAGTTGGTTTGATACCCAATGGGTGTTGAAAAACTTGCTGATGCCGCTACGGCTATGGTAACAAAAAATGGTTTTGGATCGACCTGTAACTGTTGAGCAGCTGCAAGTGCAATAGGAAATACCAGCGCTGCCGCTGCATTGTTGGTAATAATTTCGGTAAAAATAATGGTTATTAAATAGAGTGCTGCAAGTACTCCAATTGGGCCAAATCCTTTTGAAAAATTAATGGTGGTTCGGGCAATAGCTTCTGCTGCCCCTGAGTTTTGCATAGCTTTACTCAAAGCAAAAGCACTTGCAATGGTAATTAAAACATCCCAGCTGATAGCTTTGGTATATTTCTGATGTGGCATAATTTTTAACCAAATGAGAAGAATGGCTGCAATTGCAGCAAAATAGAACATATCGAAAGTGATGCCACCTGGCGAAGTAATAAACTTACCTACTGTGGTACCAATAATCATTGCCAAAAGAATAATAAAAGCAAGCCATTTTTTCCAGAAAGTACCGGTTGTACGGTAATCGCGAATGTAGGAAGTGAGATAGAATATTTTAGAATCTCCCCAGTTCTGAATAAATTTTTCAGTGGTCAGAAGAACAAGATTATCTCCTGCCTTCAGTTTTAATTTATCCATATTGGTTGTTATCCTCTCCCCGTTGCGATGAATGGCCAGAACCACTGCCTGGTAATGTTCGTAAAAATTGAATTCGGGAATAGTTTTACCAACCCCCGGGAACCTTGGGGCCAGAACTGCTTCGTATTGTTTTAGTTTATCTTTAGGAACATTTTTAACCAGATCCATGCCACTTAATTTCATGTTGTCGTTGGCTAAGATGTAGTTTAAACGGTCAGATTTTCCGGCTACGTGTAATTTGTCTCCCGCCAGTATTTTAAAACTACCTTTTTTTGTATCAATTGTCTTTCCTTCACGAATAATGCACTGAATGAGCAGGTTTTTTAGTTCCTTGGCACGCCCGTTTTTTATTTCAATACCAATAAGATTGCTTTCCTTCGGAATTATAATGTCGTAATAATAATCTTTGTATTCGGTAGAACTTTTCGATTTAAAAATTATTCTTTCGCCCGGCAAAAGTTTATTGCTGAAAATGGTCATATAAATAGTGCCAATAATTGCAATAAAAATACCTACTTTGCCAAGCTCAAACATGCTGAATCCTTCGTGCCCGTTTTCAATAATAAGACCATGAACAACCAGGTTTGTAGAAGTTCCGATAAGCGTACACATTCCTCCAAAAATTGTAGCATACGAAAGAGGTATTAAGAACTTTTTGGATGAAAGGTTTAGCTTCTCAGTCCATTTTTTAATGATAGGAGCAAAAATTATAACAACAGGTGTATTGTTTAAGAATGCCGAAAGAACAGAAACAGGTAGCATAATTCGGGGAATCAGGAACACCATTTTTCCTCGTTTACGGGGCAGGTAGGTTTGTGCCAAACGGTTAAGTACTCCTGATTGCCGCATCCCTTCGCTTACCAGAAAAAGTACACCAATGGTTATCATCCCTTTATTGGAGAAACCTGCCAGTGTTTCTTTGTCGGTAATAATTCCGGTGGCCATTAAAACAACAGCCGATGAAAAAAAGACAAGACCGGGGCGCATCACCTCTTTGGCAAGAGCAATTATGGTAATAAATACTACTGCTAAAACAATATATCCTTCAGTCCCTATCAAAATAATGGTGGTGTTTTACTGTCCCATTTCAGAAATTTGGTTTATTTGAAAAAATCAAAGCTAATATTAAAAACTATTTCCTTCAAATAATTCGGTTTAAATTAAATTTGTCTGATGATAAAAGCTCAAATTGTTGTATAAATGAACCTTCTTTTATTGCATTGGTTAATTATAAAAATAAATTGAAAACGAGTTTGTGTTAAATAGAGTTGAAATAATGATTTTTTTTCGAAAAATTATAATGTTGGTTTGTGTAAAAAAAAATAAATATTACTTTTGCACCCGCCTTTGAGAAACAAAGGTGAAAAAAGGATGACTCAGTAGCTCAGTTGGTAGAGCACATCCCTTTTAAGGATGGGGTCCTGGGTTCGAGACCCAGCTGAGTCACACCAAATAAAAAAGCTCCTGTTGTAAAACAGGAGCTTTTTTATATTAGAGGTTAGAAGCATATTTAATGTTTGATTATCCTTTTATTTAGTATATCATCGATATAAGTTGGGTGAAGATTTTATTTTAAATTGCACAAAATTTAACTTAAAACCTGATATTGAGTTATTACAAGATGAAGATCAGCCTGTTGTCCCTGTTTATAATTATGGTCATATTCAAAGCATTTGGCCAGGACGATAGTTCTCAAATTGCCGAAGGTGTAACGGAATTCCACGATTTGTTTAATGCTTCGAAGAACGAGAATGTTTCCTGTTACCGGATTCCATCGATTGTAACCGCCCTTAACGGCGATTTGGTTGTAGCCATCGACGAGCGAGTACCTTCGTGTGGCGATTTAAAATGGAGCAAAGACATTAATATTGTGGTTCGACGTAGTATCGATAACGGTAAAAACTGGTCGAGCATTGAAAGAGTTATCGATTTTCCGTTTGGCCAGTCTGCCTCCGACCCATCGATGATTGTAGACGATAAAACTGGGGTAATATTCCTGCTTTATAATTTTATGGATCTCAACAAAGAGAAAGACATATATTATCTTCATTATGTGAAAAGTATCGACAATGGAAAAACATGGAGTAAGCCCGTTGATATTACCTCACAAATAACAAAGCCCGAATGGCATAACGATTTTATGTTTATTACATCAGGCCGTGGAATTTATACCAGTAACGGTAAAATGTTGCATTGCCTGGTTAATCTCGACCACGGAATGCATGTTTTTGGAAGCAGCGACCATGGTGAAAACTGGTACTTAATCGACTCCCCGGTAAAACCAGCCAACGAATCGAAAATTGTTGAATTGGCCGATGGCAACTGGATGATTAACAGCAGAACCAATAAAAAGGGTATGCGGTATGTACACGTTTCTACCGATGAGGGTAAAACCTGGCAAACACGCCCCGAACCGGTATTGGTCGATCCGGGATGCAACGGCAGTATAATTCGTTATACTTCGGTGGCTGATGGCTACGAAAAGAACCGCTTGTTATTTTCGAATGTCAGCAACCAAAAACGGCGACAAAACCTGACAGTGCGTATAAGTTACGACGAGGGTAAAACTTGGACCGAAGGAAAAACCATTTACCCGGGCGGTTCGGCCTATTCTTCATTAACTATTCTTGAAAATGGCGAAATTGGCCTCGTGTTTGAAAAAGATGGTTACACAGAAAACCCGTTTGTAAGTTTCTCTTTGGAATGGCTGACGGATGGGAAGGACAATTACAAAAAACCTAAATTTCAATAAAAATGTGGATTAGAAGTACTGCGTTTATTCTGATTATCGGATTAGTTGCATGCAATATCCAAAGGGAAAGTAATCCCGGATTTAATTCCTTTTTGATGAGTTCCTGATTATTAATTCTGTGGGCATTGTAATTGTTTCGAACTCAGTTTCCAGATTTCTGTTGTTAATTTGGTTAATTATTAGTTCTGCTGTTTTTTGTCCCATGGTAAACCCCGGTTGTCTGATGGTACTGATTGATGGTGTAACAACCTCAGAAAATGGTTCGTTACTAAAACCAACAATAGCAACATCATCGGGTACTTTTATTCCATTTTTCTGTAAATAGATTATCGAGCTCAATGCTGTTGTGTCATTGGCACAAAATATGGCATCGGGCCTTTTTTTGTGTTGCATAAGTTTTTTTATTGCACGTGTTCCGTCTTCCCTTCTAAGGTTAGTATGAATAATTATTGATTCATCGATTTCCAATCCCGAATCTTTTAATGCCTGACAGTAACCCTCCTGTCTTTTTTTATAAATGTTCAGGTTAAGCGGCCCTGCAATGTGCGCAACTCTTTTTGCCCCCTGTCCAACCAAATGTTTTGTGGCTTTATATCCACCATTAAAATCATTAACCACAATTTTATGTGCCTTAATTTCTTCAACTATTCGGTCGAAAAATACAAGCGGAATTTTTCTTTCGGAAAATAATTTTAAATGATCGAACGATTTTGTTTCCATTCCGATTGAAATAATAACCCCATCTACCCGGTTAGAAAATAGTGAGTGAGCAATTTTGTCTTCTTTTTCTAATTTGTCATTCGATTGAGATATGGTAACTGCAAAACCTTGCTGGTAAGCAATGTCTTCAATGCCACTTATTACTGATGAAAAGAAATGCCTGTTTATAAGCGGAACAATAACACCAATGGTATTTGTCCTTTTTGTCCTGAAATTTGCTGCCATCGTATTTGGACGGTAGCCCATTTCTTTGGCTGTTTTCTTAATTTTTTTACTAGTCGATTCGCTTATTAACGGATTGTCGTTAAGTGCCCGCGAAACAGTTGACGCTGCAATGTTCAGCTTTTTGGCAATATCATGAATCGTTGTTTCTTGCTTTTGCGACATGCACTAGAGTTTGATAGTAAAGATAATACTATTTTTTATTAATGCAATCGATTGCAATTCGAATAATTCTTTTTACTTTTGTAATAACTACAAATTTTACCAACTAATATGAAACGATTATTTTTTTTGAATTTATTATTACTGGTATTGTTTTCATGCAATACAGTCGAGAAACAATCTGCTAATAACCTATTAGAGGAGATTGAATCCCAGTTCTCTTTTTTTGCAGAAGAAACTGATGACCCGAAAAAGGTAGCCCGTTCTTATACTGAGGAAAAAGGATACAGAATGGCATCTCCACGCGACTGGACTTGTGGATTTCCACCCGGGACCATGTGGCAGATGTACGAAATTACTAAGAACGATAAATGGAAGGACCTGGCACTAAAAAATACACATAAACTTGAAGAAGTGCAGTTTTTTACTCATACACACGATTTAGGTTTTATGGTTTTTTGCAGCTATGGTAATGCATACCGTTTAACAGGAGAAAAAAAATACAAAGATGTTGTAATTCAGGCCTCAGAATCGCTGATAACCCGTTTTAACAAAAATGTAGGCTGTATTCGGTCATGGGACCACGGCGACTGGCAGTTTCCGGTAATTATCGATAATATGATGAACCTTGAGATGTTATTCTGGGCATCAGAACAAACAGGTGATCCAAAATATAAAAATATTGCACTGAGTCATGCTGATGTTACCGTTCAAAATCATTTCAGGGACAACATGAGCTCGTACCATGTTGTTGATTACGATACCATAACGGGTAATACAATTATTAAACAAACTCACCAGGGACTTAGTGACGAATCAGCATGGGGCAGGGGACAAGCCTGGGGATTGTACGGTTTTACAGTTATGTATCGCGAAACAGGCGATCCAAAATATCTTGATGTGGCAAAAGATATTGCTGATTTTATTATTACAAATTTGCCTGATGACAAAGTGAGTTATTGGGATTATAATGATTCTAAAATACCAGATACATATCGCGACGCATCGGCTGCAGTAATTACAGCTTCGGCACTTTTCGAACTGGCAACCTACGATGTCTCGGCAAACACAAAATATTTGGATACAGCAAATTCAATTATCGAATCACTAAACTCGAAAGCCTATCGTGCCGAAGTTGGCACTAACGGGGGCTTTCTTTTAATGCATAGTGTTGGCAATAAACCAAAAGACTCAGAAGTTGATGTACCAATAAACTACGCTGATTATTATTATCTGGAAGCATTAAAAAGACAAGGGAAAATTTTAAAATAAAACATTATGGCAACAATTTACGAGGAAAGGTATAGCTACCATCCGGAGGATTTTAAATCGTACGGAACAGAGAGGATAAGAAAAGAGTTTTTGGTAGAAAAAGTTATGGATCCGGGAAATATCAGGTTGGTATATTCCTTAATAGAGCGATATATTGTAGGTGGAGCTGTTCCATTAGAAGAAGGCCTGGCTCTGGAAACTATCGATCCGTTAAAAGCAGAATATTTTTGCGATCGTCGCGAGGTGGGCGTGATTAACGTAGCCGGTTCGGGATCAATAGTAGTTGACGGGACTGAATATAAAATGGGTTTTAAAGATGCACTTTATATCGGAAAAGGAAGCAAAGAGGTAATTTTCAAATCGGACGATGCAGTCAATCCTGCACATTTCTATATTAATTCGGCTCCGGCACATAAAGAGCTTCCGGTAAAACACGTAACCAAGGCTGATGCCAATGTTATTCATATGGGCTCCCTTGAAACATCTAACGAAAGGAATATTAATCAGATGTTAATTAACGGGATTGTTGAAACATGTCAGCTTCAAATGGGAATGACAGAGCTTGAAACAGGTAGTGTTTGGAATACAATGCCAGCGCATTTACACAGCCGCAGAAACGAAGTTTATTTTTATTTCAACGTTCCCGAAGGAGAAACAATCTGCCACTTTATGGGACAACCCGATGAGACAAGGCATATTTGGATGCAAAATGAGCAGGCAGTTATTTCTCCTAACTGGTCAATTCATTCAGCTGCCGGAACGAGCAACTACATTTTTATTTGGGGTATGGCCGGCGAAAACCTTGATTACACCGATATGGATGTAATTAAACCAACAGATTTGAAATAGTTTTTTTATTTCATTAATCAATAATCATTAATAAAT